>JABDFJ010000005.1:0-499 GCA_013286645.1 Chlamydiota bacterium
TTCTTTTAGCAACTGCAGGCTTGATGTTAATCGCACCAATACACACGCAAATCTACGGTTTGCCTGGCGATGACACTAATGGCCCACCTAAAACCACAGCTGTAAGTAATGATTCCATGCAGAAGGATGGACAAATCACTTTAGCTGTTAAAGCTGCTTTTTCCGCAGACAAAAACCTAGCGAATGAAGCTGTCAGTGTAACAACAGAAAATGGCGTTGTCACACTAGGTGGAATGGCTAGTGATGAAAAAGCAAAGTCCGCTCTCGAGAACAAAGCTAAAACTGTTTCGGGAGTACAAAAAGTCGTCAATAACATTCAGGTGAAGAGTGGAGCAAAAACGACTGAAAAGTAGATCACCTCAACGATTGTGAATGAACACTCAATCGTATAGAGGCCGACGAAGTGAGCTGGGTGGACTTTGATAGATAGTGAGATAGCTTCAAGTTCACTCAAGGAACTTCGTAGGTATCTAAAAAAAAACTTAAAACGTCGCAATAT
>JABDFJ010000005.1:509-63741 GCA_013286645.1 Chlamydiota bacterium
ACCAGGAATATCCTTATGAACAAAAAGCTTTTTCTTTTTGCCACAGCTAGTTTGTTATTAATCGCGCCATTACAAACACCACTCTTTGGATTAACAGGCGACGACACCATCGGTCCGCCTAAAACAACAACTGTCATCCATGATAGCATAAAAAAGGATGGTCAAATCACCTTGGCAGTAAAAGGTGCTTTTGCCTCAGATAAGAATCTGGCAAATGAAAACATTAGCGTAACTACAGAAAATGGTGTTGTCACTCTAGGTGGAACAGCCAGTAATGCTAGAACAAAGGCATCGCTTGAATACCGAGCAAAAACAGTTGCAGGCGTGAAAAAGGTCATTAATAACATTCAGGTAAAGGCCGAGGCAAAAACGACAGAAAAATAAACATAGGAGCTGGGAAAAATTTCAGCCAAAATGTCAAAGCTCCTATTTACTCTTCAGTAAACAATCTATCAGTCTGCGCGAAATTTGGGCGCTCATGCGTGCAATGAACGTGACCTTCTAAAATCATTCCCTCACGACAAACCAATAATTATCATCACTGCTCTCATCCGAAATGGGTTTGGTTGTTAGAAATGTCGTGAAGAGATTTGAGATTTGCACAAGGCGGCCTGGCACATACTGTAGAACATCTAAGTAGATATGATTTTCAAGGTATATCCTATCACCATATTGAATCTCAGCTCCTACATAGGGATGATCCACACTCTTCACCGTCCACCATTGCCCTGGAGAATGTGTATTTGCAGCGTAAATGCAATTGTAACGATTGAGGGATGTTTCCAATAAGTTTTTGTGACCTAAGGATGGGTCATTGGCTTTAATCAAACAAAAAGAACCATGTGTGATTTTTCCCTCTCCGCCAATAAATTGTAAAGGCACTTTTTCTTTCTGTACAAGGTGCTTGATTCTTGTTAGATATTTCCCTTTTTTATTTTTTAGATAAAATGTATCTCCCATCGTGACCACATTATGTGCGTCAACTTCAGGCAATATTTCAGTATCCTCAGCCAAAACGTAGTCGGTCCTACTCTCTGTGCGCGTAATAACGTTTTCAAAAGTAGGTGCCGCATCCACACGTTTACCTAGGCGCCAATTCGACTTATCAATACCACGCCATTTAAGCAAAGTAGCCAGGGTTGAGGTATGATCGAAAGGGATGGATGGATCATCGGAACGGATGATGACTCCTTTATCAATTTTAGGTGAAATGAATAAAGTAGCAATGCGCACACCATATCGATCAAAGCCAAATCCATGTTGGCAACAATCGTCTGGTGGTATTGCCGCAGGTGGGACCACATGATCAAAAAGTCCTCCATGCTCATCAAAAGTGATAATCAAAAGCGTATGCTCCCAAGCGGCAAGATTAGCGATCAAGCTGGTATAAATATTTGCCAGTAGATTTTCTCCAGTTCTCACTTCTCCTGGTGGATGCAAGTCATTCCCCTGCACGCCAAGCACCAAATCTTCATATTTGCACAACAGATCATCCAGCTCTTTTTCGTCTGGACTTAGATTCTGACTAAGGGTCCATTGTGGTTCGATGAAAGATACGGCAGGAAGTTGCCCCTTTCTGGCATGTTCATGAAATTTATCGATGGTTAAAAAATGGGAATCGACATCTGGAATGCGAGCCATGCTGGCAAAGGTATTAGTGCCACTATAGGGTCCGGGATAAAGCCCTGGAATCATATCCCCTTGCCAATACACCATCCAGGTAGCATCAGAAGCTTCTTCGGTGAAGCGATTCCAAATGGTATCGGATTGAAAGTCGTTTTTCCCGAGTGGTCCATTGATGATCTCCCCTTCTGAGGTCCCACACATTGAAAACGCCCGATTAGGATTAGTCTGTGTAGGCACAGATGAAAACCATAAATCGCTGACCGCATAATGTTTTGCCAATCCATAGAAGACAGGCAGTTCTTTCGCCGTATAAGTCTCCATGACAGCACAAATATCGGTCTTTTGCTTTACCCATTCCTTTTCGTCCCAAAGCGTGGCAAAATCTTGTAAAAAGCCATTCATCGTGGGTTCGATACTACCATCAATGCCAAAAACCTGGGTCGTAACGCTATCAAAAGGTTCATTTGGATCAAATTTAGGAGAATTGATTAGCTTAGATCCCTCCACAGAAGGCAGCCCTTTAATTGGTGGACAGGTGAAAACAACTTCACCGGCAGAATTTTTTAGCGTATTGGTGTATTGATCAAGGGTATCTTCAGATAGGCCTAAAAAGACTGGATCGGTGTTGGCTGGAATAAATTTGAGTTGATCGTCTTTGTCGTACAGCCATCCCAAAACGTTATCGAACGATCGATTTTCAAGCATTAATATCACAACATGCTTGATTTCACTTTGCATAAGGAGTGTTTCGTCACAGGTATTTGGGAGGGCTGTTACATTTGAGGCAGCGAGTGTTGCCAACACTGTATAATAAAAATATTTTTTAAACATAAAACGCTCATATTTTTTTCTTTTAAGAAGTAAAAGATTGAGGGGTGGGGCTGTTTTTTTTCAACGAAATTTTACTGATAAAGGCTATTTTGTTCTGTCGTTGTATCCAATTATTTTTTGAATATGGTATAATTTGAACATGATCACTAAAGCAAAGGGAGGAACGATTTATGCACGAACAAAAATTAGCCCAAAAGTCCTGTACTGCTTGCCAGGGAGCCACACACGCTCTTAATCCTCACGAAACACAAACCTTGCATAAACAGCTGAATAAAGCCTGGAAAGTTGTCCAAGAAAAGCAACTAGAACGAGAGTTCACTTTCCCCGATTTTAATACAGCACTGGCATTTACTAACAAAATTGGTGCCATTGCAGAGGAAGAAGGACACCATCCTGATATCTACCTTACTTGGGGAAAAGTGAAAATCACCCTCTTTACCCACAAGATCAATGGGTTATCAGAAAGCGACTTCGTTTTGGCTGCCAAATACGATCTAATTCATTAATTAGTTGTCATGGCGAGACGATTGGTACATGTTCACATAATGGTGGCTACTTAAGGAATGGACGGAATGGACTACATGGACTGAATGGACTACATGGACGGAGTGGACGGCTTTCTTGTCCACTTTTAGTCCATGTAGTCCATTCAGTCCATTTCTTAAGTTGACGTCACTACATGTTCACACAATGTACCCAATCGTTCAGGTTTAAGCTAATAAAACCTACAAAAACACGCAAATAGACAATTGATTATTATTCAAAATCAATATTATAATTATAAAAGACCACAAAATAACAATTAACAGATAGACTTCCTATGAGCGTGAACTTACCACAAAATCCCATCAGAGGAAACCCACCAGAAAACACGACTCCAACGCCTTCAATGCCAGCGAGCCATGAGATAGAATTAAGCCCCTTAGAAAACAAAACGAAAATGGTGGGCGGTCAAACAGTCCACCCTAAAAAGGGTATTCTTACATCGATTGCCGCATTTTTTGAAAGCATTAAGACCTATTTTGCTATGAAATCTCTAGAAAGTGATTTTTTAACTCTTAAAGGTAAAATAAAAAATTTCGATCCTGCAAAAGACGATATTACCCAATTAGACGAATCGGTAAAGGCTGTGAAAACTGCTTTTGAAAAAATAGAATCCAACATCAGCGATCCAATCAAAGCTATAAAATTTAAAGCGCTCGAGGTGGGGCTATGCCACTTAACGCATCAACTTGATATCCTAACAGGAAGAGAACTTGCACCACCACCTGAGCCTCCGATGCCGGTTGAGAGCGTCCCAATATTACAGCCTGAATCTCCAATAGAGCGGCCTGCCACTCCCACTCACATTCAAGCGAGTGATTACGACAGCTTAGATCAACTCATTCACAATGCGCGCAGATTCCCTACGGTTGTACCATTTCCAACTTCTGACAATCGAATAGAAAGCATTCTTGCACGCGATCCAACCAAAGCCGACGAAATTGTGGCTTTCGCTAACGACACACACCCCATCATGCATCATAAAGTCCAAGCCTTAATCACCGATTTCTTAAACTTCAAACAAACACATGGAAATGAGATAGAACGTGATGTCTATGATACTATGGATGTAAATGCATTTATCGACCGCCTACTTACCAACCGACCACTTGTCTTCATGCGAAAGGATGATACTTTCATCATTAAAGAGGGCTTTATAGGAAATGGGGGGTTTGAACAAATTGGCACACCGCTGGAGCAGGAACCAGTAGTACTCAAAAACTACTTAAGTTATGAAGAGATGCAGATATCAGCTCTCCTTGGTGTTTCCGTACCCACACATTTTATCAATGACGGCGATCGCCTTAATAAGGGCGTTTTAGGCAAACCTGGAAGCTATGAAGAAAAAGGGGTTTACGTGGGGTTAGTCGGGGCCCGTTTTGAAAAACCAGGGCTCATGGAATGGCAACATATGATTATTACGCCAGAGCAAAACACAACCGCCAACGGTTATGGCATAGCTCCTAATACCGACGCTCCAATAAATCAAAAGCTTGCTATGTGGTCCAAACTTTACGGTGAGACTTTCCCTACTTTCGAAGAGGCTCAAAATGATCATACTGGCAAATATATCCCTATTGCCGACAACACATTCTTAAATGCTAGTGTCTACAAAGAGCGCATGCGTTTGGTGCTTGAACCTTTTTTGTTAGATGCTAACCAACGTGCTCGCGCTGCAGGCAAACAGGCCTATATTCATGCGGTTGGCTTAGGGCTAGGAGAATGGCAAAAGACGCCTCAACAAGCGCATTTAATGCTTGAAGTCTATGCTGACATAATTTCTAAGCAAGATTTGCAGCACATCTCGGATATCGATTTCAGTTGGTTCCAAGGTTGCACGCAATGTGGCGGGGTTGAAAATCAAGGAGTACTGCACACTGAACACAATGCAATAAAAATCCATTTTTCAAAGCGCAATCCGGCCGATAAATTAAAAGGCGCAGACAGTGACAAATTACTTGTCGCCAGCTATGCCTGGGATAGCAATGCCTATCCAGGCAATGAATATTGGATAGGGATGTTGGCCGCCTCTGGGGATCCCGCTGCCGCCTGTTGTTCGACGATTCCAGAGTTGCAAAATCCTGTAATCAACCCCCATGTTGCCGCCATAAACTTACAGGCGTATTAAACAGAGATTGCTATTCAAGCGGTTTGCGCCACGGGCGTTCTGTCACATGGATCATGGGGATATTAGGATTGAAATAGGCAGAGCAAAGGCTTAGATTGGAACTGGTTTTAATCAGGATATCACATTTAGAGAGCAAAAGGCAGTCTAACAAAGCATCCTCTCCTTTCTTATAATTATTTGGCAGAAAAGAAGTATGGACAGGCTTGCCATCCATAGAACGAGTGCTCTCTTCATAATAAATGACTTTTGAAGGATACCTCTCACACATATAGTCTAAAAAATCCTGTTGATCAGTAGCTACAAAAATTTTAATCCCTTTTGTATGTCCTTTTTCAAAATCGACGATGGCCTGATCAACGTGTGCTGCCACTTCTTCAAAGGGGGCTATTGGACTTTCATGATATTTGTCTGTCCCCCGAAAATGTACCCCAATCACTTTGCCTTTGCCAAAAGACTTTTTCACATACTGACTGATTTTTTCTTTAATAAATGGTTTGAGACGAATGTACTTTTTGATCAGCTGATAGGCTTCTTTTCGAGGCACTCCAAATTCGATCCGTCGGGCTAAATCATGTTCAATCTCCCCTCCATTGACCGTCGTAACGATTTGTGCTCCAGCACTCTGACCAACATTCACTGGCTCAAAATAATATTCCCACCAATTAGCCCCGTGTGTCGGGTCGTAATAAGTTCCTGTTGTACCATAATCAATCGCCACACCTGTTAACCGATAATTACCAACGCCCCCTTTTTCATAGATATGGAGAGCGCCTAAAGCACTCATAAACTCTCCAAAAAAACCCATTCCATATTGTCCCTTCATGATGACATAGCATTTCTTCCTTGTATCCGGCTTGGGGTCTATCTTAGGCGAAGGCTTGGTCTTTGCGGCAACTTGGTGACTAGATTCGGAGCGACGGAAATTATGGTGAAGTTGACCTTCAGCGCAGAGTAGGCTTTGCGACTGTATTATCAAAAGTAGGAAATATGCATTAAAAGAAAATCTTAAACTTCGATACACGTTGCACTCCAATCCATGATTTTTGGGGCATGTAATAACAACTTATCTTTTATCTGTCAATGGGCTTTACCTATATCACAAAGGGACAGATTCAGCGCATATCCAGCCTGCCGCGGTACAGGATGGGGAAAAATCGTCATCGCGCAGAATGAGCAAAATGAACAGTATAAATGGGATGTACCTCGCAGCGAGACCAACGATGAAAACGATTAAACGATATAATGATAGAACAAGGCAAGAACTCCCCCCTCTTTGAATGACCTTGTTGCATAAATCCAATATAACGATAAACCATTGAAGATAAAAAAATTAAAACACAGAGGCACAGAGGGCACGGAGAGGGAAGAAAAAATAAAATGTTCTTAGGCATATACCACAATCAATCTCCAATTTTTCTCTTTCTCCGTGTTCTCTGTGCCTCTGTGTTTCAAACCTGCTTCGGCCACTAAACATTCTTTTTAAAGCTCCAAAAGAAAATCTTAATAACAGCGTTGGTTCCAATTGTAAAAAAAGCGACTTCGCCACTGAAATTAAAGCAAAATTCAATGAAGTGCCTACCGTGTTTTATGGGGATCATTCTACCAAGCCCGATGAGATGACTCGGATCGAAAATGAGATCGCTAATAGCCTCTATAAAGCTGCTTCCATTGCCATAGGCGGAGGTATAAAATCAGCTAGCGTTCGCAAAGGTGTGGTGAATTTGCTGCGTCAAAACCCCGCATATGCAAATCGACTCAATAAAAGCGACTTTCCTCCATTTAACACAGATGAACAGTGGCAACATTACTGTGATCAAAAACTTGATTTGAAATTAATTGGCGCAGAGATAGACATAGTGGCACTAGTGGACTTATATAACCGACCGATTCATCTCTACGAAGAGGGTTTACAACCCACAAACACTACCAGCCAGCAAGCAAACAATCTCCAACGGCATAAAAATATTCCCTACAGCTAATGGAAAAGGCACTCCCATTTATTTAAAACGCGAAGGGGTGACGTATAGTCTTTTACAACCGCTTCCCCCTTCGAATAACCCCCTAAAACGCAAATTTTCGGAAGTATAAAGGAGATTGTTTTTTAATCGTTCTTCACGTGCACTAAGGTCATGAACTCCTCACGAGTCTTTTGATCAGTCAAAAACTCTCCAGACAAAGAGGAAGTGATCGTTAAAGACTGCTGCTTTTGGACGCCGCGCACCATCATACACATATGGTGAGCCTCAATCACAACAGCGACCCCCTTAGGCTGCAAATTGTTTTGGATAGCATCTCTAATCTGCATGGACATTTGTTCTTGGATCTGCAGACGTCTTGCATACACATCCACCACACGCGGAAGTTTAGAAAGTCCAATCACTTTGCCATTAGGAATGTAGGCAATATGCACACGTCCATAAAACGGCAGCATGTGATGTTCGCATAGAGAATAAAATTCAATATCTTTAATCAACACCATTTCATCGTATTCATGCGAGAACACAGCTGTTGACATCAATTCTTTTACAGAGTCATCTTGAGTCTCGCCCATTGTTAAAAACGTAAGCGCTTTAGCCACCCTTTCTGGGGTCTTCACGAGCCCTTCACGATGCACGTCTTCGCCCAGCAAAATCAACATCTCTTTGACGTGTTCTGCTATCTTTGGAATGTTATCACCGGATTTCATCAATGAAAAATCATAATCGTCCATAACTCCTCCTAAATATTACTCCTACATCTTGTAGAACCTAAAATCCGTGCCCGCGTGCGTGCCCGTGCCTGTGCCCGAACTTAACGCGCCCTATTACTCCCCCATATACTCAACGATATTGGTGTCTGTTTCTAACAAGCGCAGCTTATATAATTTTACACCTTTAATTTTCTTTTCTAGGCGTTGCCAAAAGACAATCGCTAGGTTTTCAGCTGTCGGATTGATTCCTTTTAACCATGGTACATCAAAATTTAAGTGTTTGTGATCACATTCTTTGATGATTAGTTTGTGCACGATGTCTTTTAGCTCGACTAAATTGATGACCATGCCGGTATCTGGATCCACCGAACCTTTAACGATCACTTCAATTTTATAATTGTGTCCATGTCCATATTCGTTATTGCAAGGCCCATAGATACGCAAATTCTCCTGTTTTGAAAATGCGGGGTTATGCAGCCGATGGGCTGCATTGAAATACATAACACAATTTAAATAAATTTCATGTTTTTTCATGACCTTACCTGTAAAAAACGCTCTTTGAGTAAGAATGCAAAAAAGGTGCCAAAACAATTGAAAGATAAAATAAATTATTATATTTTACCATGTATGAATACACAAATTACCGATAAAGTTACTGTCCGACTATTCGTTGGCTGTCCTTTGAGCTCAGAAATTAAGATGCATTTGCATCAAAGCGCCACATGGAAACACGCCACGATTCTCCCTTTAAAAAATGTTGGCGAACTGATCGAAGTGCATTATCACGGCAAAGATTACCTCGGGTGTTACCTCACTGAAGACCGCGTGACGCTACAAGAAATAGAAGCTATAGAAGGGCCTATAAAAAAGCGTTTAAAAGAGTATTGTCCAACATTTGCTGCCGAAAACATTAAAGTCTCCATTTTTGCCCAAGTATTCATTGCATAACACCCCACCGATACGGTATCGTTTCTCTTCACAATCACCTATTCACATACCTATAGGCCGAATCTCTATGACTCGCATCATCTTGGGCTCTCAATCTCCGCGGCGCAAAGAAATCATGAGCTATTTTGCTCTCCCCTTTGCACAAGTAACACCTCCTTTCGATGAAGAATCTATCCCCTTTGCTGGCGATCCCCAAAAATACGTCTGCCAATTAGCGAATGGCAAAGCACAAGCTTTGCATCCCCAATATCCACATGACATCATCCTTACAGCTGATACCATCGTTTGCAAAGATGGCAAGATCTATGGCAAACCGCGCGACATCGATGAAGCTTTTCAGGCCTTATCTGAGCTCGTGGGCACATGGCACAGCGTGTTTACAGGAGTTTCTCTGATGAATCGTGGAGAAATACACTCCTGTGTTGAAGAAACACGCGTGCTGTTTAATCCTTTAACGCCAGAACAAATCCGCCATTATCATACTAAACTACATTGGTCTGATAAAGCTGGAGGATATGCTATCCAAATGGCTGGTGGATTGATCGTAAACAAAATCGACGGTTGTTACTATAATGTGATGGGTTTGCCTATCAATAGCGTGCGGCAATTGCTTCTAAAGATTGGCATCGAGCTATGGGATTATCTACAATGACGCTATCGTATCGCAGCCTCTTACTTGCACTCATTCTTTGTTCATACCTGACGCTAGGTATTTGTAGCCAAACAGCTCCCTCTCTTCAGCCTCAGACAAATACAACAAACCACATTTTATTCTTAATGCACACTGGAAATACAGCTCAGGCCTTTCAAGCATACCAGGACTTTATCAAAGTCTCTGGTAGACATGATTTTGAGCTAATCGAAAGTATGGGCTTGATTTTGTTAGATCAAGGGCAGCGCGCACGTGATCCCGAAACACAGCTACTGACATTATTTGGAGCTGGCATATCCAACAACGAAAAAAACCTTTACATTCTAGAATCGGGCTTAACGAGTGGTATTGCCGAGTTAGAGCTCATCGCGCTTAATTTCCTTGGCCGCTATCACAATAGCCGCACCGACCATTCCTTGCATCGCGCCATGTCCTCTAATTTTTTACTGATCAGGCTAGAAGCATTATTCCAAATAGCAAAAAGGAGAGATCCTAAAGCCATAGGACTCAGCGAGGCGTTAATGGCTAAAGTCAACACTCAACTTTGGCCACTATTTCCCCAGATTTTTGCCGCCATAGGAACCCCTGAAGCAAAAAAAATCTTAAGACAACTTCTTAGCAATAGCAGTGAGGGAGTTCGCATTGCTGCGGTAGAAAGCGTGGCAGACGGGGCACATGACGACTTACTTCCTGTGGTTAGACGCTTAGCTTCACACCACGAAGTCCGCCAGCAAGAGGCTTGTGCTGCAGCCTTAGGAGCGTTGAAAGATGAAACATCAGTGCCACGTCTTGAACAATTAACTAAAAGTCCAAATTCTTATGTTAAGTTATCCGCATTCAATGCGTTGTATAAGCTAGGACGCGATGAAGTAAAAACTCAAGTTGAAACAATCGCCAAAGAGCCTAATCTCTATGCCATCGCCCTGTTGGGCTCTATGCCGGGTACTGAAAGCACTTTATCACAGCTAGCAAAAAATGAAGATATCCAAGTGCGCGCCAATGCAGCTAACGCATTGCTAGAGCATGCAAACAATCATAGCCTGCTACCTATAGCAGAATTGTTACTTACCGATGGTCGCGATTTAGCGATTCAGACCATCACCAGCCCCGGAGGGGCTCTAACAGCATGGAAAATCATTCCTTCAGCAACACAAAACCTTGCAGATGATCATGTCGCTCAAGAGATGTCTCTACACTTACGTGAAATGGCCTTAACAAAGTCCGTTGAACTACCAGAAAAAGACTTTCTAGCACTGGCACATGCCATCTTCGAAAGGCAACAAAATGATTTAGTTCCCGCCTTAATTGAAGTGTTGGTTAATCACCCAACCCCTGGTGTCATCGAACTATTAAAAAAGCAACAGCAGAAAGCCGGAGCCCCGCTCGTGCGCAATTATTGCAATCTCGCATTGTATCGTTTAAAGCAACCAGGTCCCTTTGCTGATAATTTACGAGATTGGGTCACACAACAACGCAATATCGATCTCATTCGCTTTCGTCCCGTTGTTCCATGGGATATGCGTGAGAAGCTTTCGTTCCAACTAACACCGCAAGAAACATCGCGCTTACTTGTTGAGGCATTTGAAGCTTTTGTCGCAATGCAAGATGATAAAGGCATTGATACACTCATTGCAACTATACAAAATGGTAATTCAAAAAACAAATATGCCCTCATAGGGCTACTCATGCGCGCCATTCAATGATAAACTTTTTCAGGTGTCTACAACTAGTATTTCTTTGTCTGCTCGTATGCGTATGCTCTCCCCTAAAGGCTATTTTAGCTGAAGAACCCACCCAAAGCATCACTGTCGATCTATGTGAACCTGTTTTCTCAGAAGGTGTGTTGACCACTCAAAAAGGGGGGATCATCACTGGACCAGACCTGCGCATACAGGCCATGAACATCACTTATACAAAAAAGACACAGCAGCCCGACTCATTGTATAATATCAATGCAGAAGACCGTCTGATGGTCGAATTTGGCAGATATGTTTTCATTGGAGAACGCCTAGAATACGATTTTAATACCAAAACAGGCGTGATTTACAACGGACGTACAATGCTCGAACCTTGGTATTTTGGGGGTTCGCGTATCTTCTTACTGGCCGATGGCAGCTATTTCATCGAAGACGCTTTTGCCACCACGTCAGAAAATTATGAAACGGATTGGCAAATCAGCGCTGATACAGCCAGACTCTACGAAGATACATTAATAGAAGCTGAGAATGTCCAATTCAAAATTTTTAAACTACCTGTATTTTGGATACCATCATTCCGAGCAAATCTAAATTCGATCTTTGATGGCCCTGTCCGCTATAATGTCAAGTGGGGGGGCAGTCAAGGCCATCGCTTTGGCTTGGAATATGAGATCTTTTCATGGAATAACTTCAAAACCTTTTTACGCCTAGATTATCGCCTAAAAAGGGGCTTAGGAGGTGGCTTCGAAACCTCCTATCGTTCTGAAGACCGCAAAACTTCGTTCCAAAGCATTAACTATGCGGCGCGTGATTCCTCAATTATCCATCCAAACGAAAGATTCCGCTACCGCTTCCAAGGTATTGGCGATACTCTTCTTGCCGACGACACGATTTCCATCCACCTATCTTACGACAAGCTTAGTGATATCGATATGCCAACAGACTACGATGATCACGGCTTAGATTTAGATACTGCGGGTCGCACAGAGCTGCTTATACGGCGGCAAGAGGCCAACTGGATCTCCAACCTCATCACGCGGGTGCGCATTAACAACTTCCAAACCCTAAATCAAGAGCTACCAACTTTTGAAACCTCATGGCGCCCCTTTGAGCTAGCCAACACAGGAGTTATTTCGGACACTTCAATCAAAGCGCAATACCTAAACTTTGCCTATGGCAATAATCAACTTAACGTCCACGACTACAATTCTCCGCGCTTTGAATTAGCCCCTTTGTTTTATCGTCCAATATCCATTGGAACCATCAATTTAACACCTGAAGTCGGTGGCTTGCTGATCGCCTATGGTAATAGTCCCCACGGTGGCGGTGATAAATGGTTGGCGACAGGCAAGTTTGGATTGGACTTAAATACTTCGTTATATCGGCAATTTAATAACTATAAGCATGTCATCACACCTTATGTGAATTATCAATATCTGACAATGCCCACAGTGTTGCCAAACGATCATTACATCTTTGATATCCAAGATGGATGGTATCGTCTAAATATGCTAAACTTTGGCTTTTCACAAAGTCTATATCATAAAGGCAACGGTTGTGTTAACCGCCAGTGCTATATCAACCTCTATGCCAACGCCTTTTTCGATACGCATACATTTCCCGCTACCATTCCAAAAGTTTACGCAGATGTTGTCTTCAACACCCTTCCAAACTTAAGACATATCTTCAACAGTGCATGGGATTTCAACCACAACGAGCTCGATCACTACAATGTACGTACAGAATGGACTGTGAATGCTGATGCTGCTATTTCTTTAGAATATCGTCATCGCAGCGCCTACGATTGGCGAAAAGTCGATCATACGAATTTCATCATAGACTCATATCGATCGCTACAAGAACTCTATCATTCTATCATGTCCGATCGGCGTGATACTTTACTGCTCCATTTTTTCTACCGCTTCCATCCAAGCTGGGCGTTCGAATTTGAATCACGCAGTGGGTGGAATCGTCGATTTGAACCCCCCTATAATGAATTTGAAATCGATCTGATCGGTGCTTTACGATCGGCATGGAATGTCAAGTTCTCATACCAACATCGTGAAGATGACGATAGAGTATCCTTCTATACGTCTATCGGAATCAATCGTCCCGACATCGAACGCGCCAGCAAATTGATCCCTTGTCTTGGCTTTTAAAGCCTAAGCCAAGGTGACGCATAGTTGGCCGCACGCTCCCTTACGCACGCGGAATTGCTGTGATGAGCGAATCGTTTTTTCAATGAATTTTTGTGAATAAGATTCCCACTTGCGAGCAAATTCGCGCGCGAGGAATGAAACTAATTCTGCTAATGTATACGTGAGGTCGGCTTTGTAGAAGTAGCTTTTAGTTTCATTCAGCACACGATTGTAGCTGTGGCGAACAGTCTCGTTACTAAAATACATATCTTCGTCCCCTCGCAATAGAAAAACGTTCAGGGGGTGATGTCCTTGATAATACTGCGTAGAGATGAATTCAATGACCGGAGAGACAAATAGTGGTTGCTCACATATACGCTTAAGACGCTCCATAAGCTCTTCACCTACAGCAAACCCACATCTGCGATCCATCCATGGCTTTAGAAAGACTTGTGTCATTTTCCTCAAGTCATTCTCAACATTTTTTTGCTTAGAGAGCAAAAAGGGCTGCATCTCCTGCTGCCATTCTCTACGTTTTTCTAAAGTCAGCCGGCGCACCTCCACACTCTCTAATGGCGTAAGAGTAAAGAGTTCCGCTAATTGGTAGGGCTCAAGAGCTACAAAGACTTTTTTTCGGTTAAAAACGCCTAGCAAACTGCGCAGCCATGCTTTAAAACTAAATGTTTGACAGGCATATAATGATATACCATCTACATAGCTTTTGAGCTTATATTCAATTTCATCGATATGTCCTTGCCCCATCCCTTTCACATAGATCAACTTTTTCAAATCAGCTTTGAGCAAGTCTTCAATAGTTAATAGTCTAAGGTCAATGAGACTCTTCTCTGCATGAGGGGCAAGACCTAAGATATTCACAGGCTCTTTGAGCACAAAAGAATCCATGCGTTCGTTAAACGAAGCTCCGAAATCAAATTCTAACTGTCCTGCAGGCCTCGTTGAGGCTTTTACAGGCATTTTAATAGGAGCACGCTCTGTATATTTTGGGATATCATTAATGCGCCGCACAGTCTTTAAATCGACTTTCTCAATCGCATAAATCGCTTCTAAACCATGACTATAAGAGGTTTTATAGACTTCATCGAAGGATTTAAAGTCGGCTTTGGAGTTTTCTCTTGATGAAACAGAATTTAATAACTCCACATGGGTTGCGGAAATATTTAAATGTCCGAATTGTTTTTTGCTATTATCAAGAAAAGTCATGCTATCATTCAACTCGAATATTGCAACCCTACAAAGTGCAGAAAGCGATTTATACCATTCGAGCTTTATATAGCAAAATACGCACAAACTATTCTAGTACAAAAACACATCGATTAGAAAAATTAAGACATAAACGAAAACAGATCTAAAAACAGCATTCTTTTGGACATGGACGAATTGGACTAACTGGACTACTCTTTCTAACCTGTCCAATTCGTCCAGGCAGTCCAGTTAGTCCAATTCGTCCATGTCCAATTGTTTTTCCCAACCTAGTATCGTGCTAAACATTTATGGCGATTTTAATACAACTTTACCGCGAAATTATCTTTTTAAATTTCACAAAGCATGTTATACTGCCTCTTCATATTAATTTAATTAGGTATTCGAACATGACTCCAATTAATGACAGCATTAACACCTATTCTGTTCCTGTAGTACTTCCTGTATCCACCAAAAAAGTATCGAAAAATTCCCCCAACCTCCTCTACCGTTTGCAACAGCTCATCAAAAAAATTGCTCGAACAATAGCCTCTTTTTTTATCCACATGACCTCATCCACCAACATCAAGAAGCTCTTCCGTCCAAGTGAATTGCGCCTGCTACGCGATGATTGCTTGCGCGACCATAAAAAAAATCCCTTAGCAAACCGCGACATCATCCCTATACAACCATCTCAAAATAACGATCACTCCAATATCGAACAAATTCAACCTGCAACGCCAGCTGGTGGCCTGGTTTATTCTGTTTATGACGACTCATTAGAATACATGCGCCAATTTTGCCGTGATTTTTCCACTCTTGTCGTCGATGAAGTGCATGAGAAATATCTAGAACCCAAGCTAGAAACAGTTCAAAATTCAGCGCACACTATCCCTCCTGTGATCAAACCCATCGTCAAGCTACTGGTGGAAATGGGAGATAAAGCTTCCAAGCCTCTGTTTCAAAAGTTTGCCCAACAAAAAGCGTCTGTCATCGATCCTGCTCTACAAAAAATCTTCAACACCTTACTTAAATATGATCAAATGGCGCTTCGCGATCGTTTGTTCACTTTCTTAAAAGAACAAATCGATCCAAATCAACTAGCTGAAAATCAGCAAGCGATCGATTACATCAAGCCTTTAATCAATTGGATATCGGATCCCAATGCTCAAAAGCATTCTCTTGAAAATTATTTGCCAAAAGGCCGACCTATCGACACAGAACTGATGAAGTCTTTAGCCGAAAAAGGACGCGAATTTTGGCAAGAACTACTCTTTGATGAACAAGATCAGCTTTATAATTTCTTAGAAACACGCCTCAAAGAAGATATGAAAGATGCGAAACACAGTGTGAATCGCAATTTTGATAAGGACTATATCCGCCCTATCCTCGATTGGTTAGTATGTACGGACCACTCGGCGCCTCTCGTGAAACGGTTTGAACCTTTAAAGCTCTATCAAGAAGATTTAATCGACAAGGTTTTTGAAAAAGCGATTAGCCTTCTCATCGAGAAACAAATCGATCAATATGCCAACATCATTGAAAAAACTATGGAGCGTCGCCTTGGCAAAATTGTACATCACATGATGCGAGTCAATGCAGGCCGAGTTTCAGATTTCTTTACGAATCGCTTTTCAGAGCTGATCAGCTTCGTGCCTTTTAAAGAGATGTTCGATACTGTGATCCATGAGATCGTAGCTGCACAGATTCAGGGTTATATTTCCGCCGAAAGACAGGTTCAAGATGACAAAGCCCTGCTGATTAATGTAAAAAAAGCTGCTCAAATCGTACCTAAAGACGCTGTTGAACTTGAAATCAAAGCCAAGGCTCAAAACCATCTAGCTTCCATTGAAAAGCATGGCGGAGAAACCGCCTTTTTTGAGCACGTGTTTCTGGAAAGTTTTGGCAAAGAACGGGCCTGCAGCAGCCACACTCAAGAGATCATCCATCAGCAAATCGAGTTAACACTACAAGGCAAAGATCCGAGCTTTAGCAACAAAGAATGCCAAAAAGAAACATTCACTAAACTCGCAGACCAGATTTTAGCTCTCATGCTACCAAGCCGAAAACGTTTAGAAGCAAATGGTCAAATTGAAGAAATCGATCCATTCACACAACTTTGGGAGCAGTTGTATTTTCCCCCTGAATTTTATCAACTTGAAAACCATATCAAAGAGCTAGCTAGCGAATTTATCACACCTGAAGCAACATCCATCGTTACCCGATTTATGCCTAACAGCGCCAATATCCAAAGCATATTCAAATCGATCGTACAGGATATGCTCAAAAAACAATTAGTAAAAGTCATTCAACTGGCGTTTGATAAATTGACAACCCCTGCAAGTTTAACTGAACTCATGGGCGCTGAAATTCTGCCTTCTATCAATCAACAATTAGTCAAAATTTTTATTGGACAACAGCTAAGTTACAACATTAGAACCATAGCACCAATGCTATGGGACATTCTAAACAGCACTGGCTCAAAACAAGAAGCCCACTTGCTTCAATTACAAACGCTATTAATCGAAATCACCAAAAACAAAAGCCGTCATTTTACAAGCACCGCCTTTTTTGCTGAAGAGATCGAAAATAATGGTAATAGCAAACTCATCTACACCGATTTAACAGATAAAGATTGGCTTCGTCTATCTTCAGATTGCATCAACAAATTTCTAAAAAAACTGCGCCAAGTCCAAAATAATAGAATCGAAACAACTGGAAAAAACGCTCCGCTTTTAACAAAGCAAGAAATTGCCACCCTCATTGCGGACAACTTTTACACACCTGCACAAGAACCTGATCCCATCTACGGCAAAACGATCATGGATCTCATGTTCAAAGTGGGTGATTGGTCAAATGAAAGCCTGATTAAACTAGCGATTAAAGACGCTTTAAGTGCCGATGTGACGAATAGTTTATGGGAGATACGCGATTCCCATGTTTACCTGATAAACACCATTACAGAGTCTCTCAGCACAAGCTATTTGGACAAAAAACGTGTAACACAGATCTGTCAAGCGCTTCCGAAAGTCGATCCCCAATTTGCAGAGCAGAAGCTAGCACATCAAATCGCATTAATTTCAGCTATCATGCATGACATGATCATGGATTCAGCAAACGAAAAGAGCTTCATGGTGAAATTTGTGGTAAAACCGTTTTTATCAGATCACCCAACGAAACTTCAAAACCTGATCAAAACAATATACCAAAAGATCTTCACTAACCAGATGCTCAATGAAAATCTGCTATTGCGTGCCTGTCAAGAGGTGTTTAAAAACATGGATGTTGCCGCCAAACAGCTACGTAAGCTCGAAAACATAAAAATGCAGAAGATTAACGTTAGATAACATCAAAGTCCGTACGCGTGAGCACATCCTTCTCGCCTTCTGATTTGGCCACAAGGACAGCGCAACAGCTGTCACTAAAGACATTAACAGACGTGCGACACATATCGAGCAAACGATCTACCGCAAATAAGAGCCCAACACCCTCAACTGGCAATCCTATGGCTTTGAGAATCACAACGATTGCCACAATGCTAGCAGAAGGGATCCCCGCGATACCTATGGAAGTTACCAATGACAACAAGACGATGCTAAACTGCATGGTGAAAGAAAGCTCGATCCCATACACTTGTGCCAAAAACATGGCTGCCACACACTCATAAAGGGCAGAACCTGACATGTTGATCGACGTGCCTAGTGGAACGACTAGGCTACAAATGCGATTTGACACACCCGCCCGTTTTTCTACACATTCAATAGTAACCGGCAAGGTCGCAGAAGAAGAGCTAGTGGAAAACGCCGTGATTAACGCAGGAGACATGGCGCGAAAGTGATTGCGTGGATTTACTCTGCCCATCACTTTGAGTAAGAGTGGCAAAGCGATAAAACTAAAGATAGCAAGGCCCAAAAGTACCGTCACAAAAAACAGAGCAAGCGATTGCAATGATTCTAACCCCGAATTTGCAAACGATTTTGCCACCAAGCAAAAGACTCCAATGGGCAAAAAGTGCATGATCATATCCGTCATGACAAGCATTGTCTGAAAAATCCCTTGCCAGAAGCCAACAAGAACAGAAAGTGGGTGATGCTCGATCTTCGATAACGCATAGCCAAACATCAAGCTGAAGAAAATAAGCCCAAGCATTTGCCCATGAAAGGCATCAACTATATTGCTAGGAATAATTTGCAAGATCACATTAGTGATGCTTAAATTCTTTTGCGAAACAATATCTGCTTGCAACTCGGCAGAGGTTTGGTGGGTGACAAAATTGGTAGCGCCTTCTGTGAAGCCACTCCCTGGGTTCAGAAGGTTCACACACATTAACCCAATCAAAATGGCAAGCAAGCTAGTACCGATGTAAAAGCTAAAGATCTTTAAACCTAATCGTCCAAAAGAGCTATCATTCCCAATACGTGCTATCCCTGTAATGATCGAGGAAGAAACGAGTGGCACAACGATCAGCATCAAGGCATTGATAAAAAGTTTGCCGATTAAATCATACAGTGAATAGAAAGTGATATCAAAGATACTGCTCGTTGTTCCTGTCATGGATCCACAAATAATACCTAAAACAATAGCAATTAAAACTTTCCAAGGTGATTTGCGTTTCTTTTTGCCCATAGCACTAGCTCGTAAAAATATTGGATCACCCTACCCGATACCGATAGGTTATAATTTTGCTTAATAGATTCGAATATCATCTCCTGATAGAGCAATAATTGCAAGTAAATTGCAGCCTGAGCAGCAATTCACACTAGAAATGCCGTGCTCGTGCCCCTGCCCGTGCCCTTGCCCGAAAATATGGGAATTTACAAAAAAAAAATGCTAATGAAGTGATTACTTTCCCTGAACTTTCTCTAGGAATTTCGGACTCGGGCTCAATTTTTTAGAGGAAACTGCTAACCGCACTTCAAATCTGCTTGATAACACCGTGCTTTTCTGTTATGCGATCGATAGATTGCTTCAAACACAAGGACCATGAAATGGACACTCCACCTCCTGTTCAACTGCTTCCTAAAAAAGTCTTCTATCAATTAATCGTTCGCCGCCTCTTCGCCGCCTTAATACTACTAATAGCTTCGCTACTTGCTGGAATGTGGGGATACACACATTTCGAACAAATGAACATCGTCGATTCTTTTGCCAATGCGTCTATGATTTTAGCTGGCATGGGCCCACTAGATCCGCTGCATACACAACAAGGGAAAATTTTTGCCGGTATCTATGCACTCTATTCGGGAGTCACATTTCTAGTCCTGATTGCTGTGGTCCTTTCTCCGGTTCTACACCGTTTAACACATCAACTGCATCTCGATGCAGCTTCTACATCCAAACCAAAAGATAGCAAACTCAATTAGAGAGATTGGTTGACAATCTCTGAGTTGAACCTATCTCGATAAAATTTTTACCCGAAAGCAAGTCAAAAATTTATATCGGGATAGGTTCTTGGCACGGTACATGTTCACGAGGTGTGTGGCTTTCGTGCCCGTGTGCGCATCCTATTACCCATAAGTATCAACAACCATCTCTAGTAGTATTAATAAGTGCATTATTGTCCGATTTTTCATTAACGCAAAGAAAAGGCACAAGAACGCAAAGACGCAAAGAACAACAAGATACGTAACCAAGACTGCATTGAGGGAAAGCCCTAGCTTTTTTGCTTGCTGAGGCAATCAAAAAGGAGTTCTCGCAAACATCGCTTAAGGCGATATTTGCATGTTTTTTGTCTGCGACGCTGATTTCTAAAGATCACTGCGTCGCAGACAAAAATTATGTTAGCAGCGCCCTAAGCGCTGCTAACGATGCCCTCTCTTGAATTGCCTCAGTAATTCAAGAGATTGTGAGGTAGCTACAAGACAATATTGGTTACGTATCTTGTTGTTCTTTGCGTCTTTGCGTTCTTTTGCCTTTTCTTTGCGTTAATGAAAAATCGGACAATAATGCACTCTCTAAGTTCTTTATGGGTTATGTTCGGTTCGAGCGTCCTTCGCTATCGCTCCGGACTTAGCGCAAACATTTATAAATAAGATGCTTATATGACTTATGGGTAATAGGATGCGTGTGCGTGCCCGTGCCGGTGCCCGAAAGAAGAGTGTGAATGAAAACGTGATAGATAGGGTTCAAAGGTTTAAAGTTCTTAAGATAACGTGTAGATAAATTCGGGCACCGGCACGGGCACGCACGCGGGCACGAATTTATTCTCTTAGATCGCTACTGTGAACATGTACTTGGCACGCTTTATGCATATCAATACAGTAAATAAAAATGTTAGGTTTAGTTGTCAACGAATCAATAGTTTGATAAAATATAAATAAGAGACAAAGTAGCCTAACCAAGTTAATTACCTTATCACTTGCTCAATATTGGGCGGGTGGAAACAGCAAACATGTAAACCCTAACAAGGAGTATTGTATGCCTAAGGGATCAGAAGAACATGGTAAACATTTGAAGAAACCTAAGCTTACGCTTATGGAAAAACGTTTGCGTAAACGTGAGAAGAAGCAGCAAAAACATCAACATCTGATAGATACTAAAGATGTCTATGAAGAGACAATATAAAATGCTAGCTTAATCTAAGCAAACAAAGCCCCTTCCTTAGCAGGAAGGGGCTTTTTTTTTGTAAGAATAGGCGGCAAAAAGCAAAGGACAAAAAGGACCTAAAGGACCTAAACGACTTTGCAATCATCTTACTGCGTCTTGCTCGTCCTTTAGGTCGTTTAGGTCCTTTTTGTCCTTTTTGTCCTTTTCGTCCCTTTGAATCGCTGTTGCATCGTAAGCGCCTTTGTGAAATAATCACCACATCAAAATGCTATAACACCTATGTGCGCACATCTATGACATTATTACTCAACTGCCATTGCTTAGACAAAGCCTATGGCTCAAAACAGTTATTTCGCCAAATTTCTCTTGGCATCTCTAAAGGGGAAAAGATCGGGTTGATAGGACCTAATGGAGCCGGTAAATCTTCCTTACTTAAAATCTTGGCTGGCGTCGACAAGCCTGATACTGGTACAGTTTCCGCACGCAAATCACTACGCATAGGTTATGTCCCACAAAACTCAGACTACCCTTCTCAACCCATTGAAAATGTTTTATTCGACGCAATTAAAACAGATCACCCAGTGCCTTTACACGAAAAACAAACACAAGTCACCATCCTACTCTCTAAATTCGGCTTTAAAGACCCCGCTCAACATGCTGATACACTCTCGGGTGGATGGAAAAAACGCCTCGATATTGCGAAAGAGCTCATCAATACCCCAGACGTACTATTTCTTGACGAACCAACCAACCATCTAGATCTCGATGGGATATTGTGGTTAGAGAATTTTCTCAAAGCAGAATCATTCGCTTTCATTGTCACAAGCCATGATCGTTACTTTTTACAAAACGTGACATCTCGCATGATGGAGCTTAATCCCATCTATCCACAAGGACTTTTCAGCCATACTGGTGGTTACCTGGAATTCCTCGACAAACGCGCTGACTTCCTCAATCAACAACAACAAACAGAACGTGTGCTAGCGTCCAAAGTGCGCGGAGAGGTCGATTGGCTGCGCCAAACACCTAAAGCACGCACGACAAAATCCTCAGCGCGTGTACAAAGCGCTGGCAAGCTGATCGACGAACTCTCTGATGTCCGCACCCGCAATAAACAAGCTACAGCCAAAATTGATTTCGAAGCCACAGAACGACAAACGCATAAATTACTAACGATTAAAAATTTAACAAAATCCCTCAACCATCGTCTTTTATTTTCCGGCATCGATTTGAGCTTTTCTCCAGGCATGCGCCTTGGCATTGTTGGACCTAACGGCAGCGGCAAGACCACTTTTTTAAAGCTTCTCGCCGGAGAATTGACTCCAGATAAAGGCACCCTCAAATATGCGGATGACCTACGCGTGGTGTATTTCGACCAGCATAGACAGCAGTTAAATCCTAACGACACCCTTCGGCAAGCCTTATCGCCAAATAGCGACACAGTGACGTATCGTGGCCAAAACATTCATGTCAACTCTTGGGCTAAGCGCTTTTTGTTCTATCCTGATCGTTTGGACCTACCTGTGAAGCAGTTATCTGGAGGAGAGCGCGCACGTATTAGCATCGCTCGCTTGATGTTGCAGCCCGCCGACCTGCTTTTGCTTGATGAGCCCACAAACGATCTAGACATCGCCACCTTAGAAACCTTAGAAGACAGCCTCTCTGAGTTCCCAGGTGCGATTGTCTTGATCACACACGACCGCGCGCTGCTTGATAATATCGCCACTTGCGTGCTTGGACTCGGTTTTCCTGATGACGCACCCCTACTCGCCGATTTCAAACAGTGGGAACGTTATGTTATTCAAAAAACAGCTAAAGCGACATCTAACACCTCCAAAAAGGAGGAAGCCAAAGAAACGACCCCGATCCCCACTGCCAATGCTCCCACTAAATTATCATACAAAGAAAAAAAAGAATTAGAGCAAATGGAAGCCACAATTTTAACGGTGGAACAAGAAATCAACAGCATAGAAGCTGCCATGCAAACTCAAACAACAAACAACGACGTACAGGCCTTACAGCAGTCTTGTCTACAGCTTGATAAGGCCCAACATGAACTAGAAAGACTTTTTAGCCGCTGGCAAGAACTTGAAGGAAAAACAAAGTAATATGACACTAAACTCATCACTAGATTTATCCACACTAGCCCGTCAAGCAATGCTGGAAAAGGGCTTTGCCGTGGATTTTCCTCCTCAAATTCAGCAACAACTAACCACCCTAACCACTATTACCGTCCCTCTTCCCAATGTAGATGCCCGAGATATGCGCCACCTGCTTTGGTTTTCCATAGATAATGACGACTCACGCGATCTAGATCAACTCACTTATGCTGAATCCTTACCTGCTGGCCAATATAAAATATATGTTGCTGTCGCCAATGTTAATCTGTTAGTCCCAAAGAATAGCCCCATCGACAGGCATGCAGCGCAAAATACAACATCAGTGTACACACCCACTGTCATCTTCCCAATGCTACCAGAAAAGCTTTCAACCGATCTAACTTCACTAAACCCCGGACAAGACCGCTTGGCAATGATTTTTGAAGGAACTCTCAACAATGAAGGAACACTGCTCGATCACTCAATCTACCTAGGCTATGTGCACAACTACGCCCAATTGGCATATCATGCCGTTGGTTCATGGCTGGAAGGCACCACACCCCTGCCAGAAAACATCAAGAACGTTTCAGATTTGGAACAACAAATACGCCTTCAAGACATCATATCTCAAGCCCTTTCTCTAGCTCGTCATAAACTAGGGGCTTTAAGTTTAGAGACTATAGAAGCACAATCAATCATATCTGCTGGCGTACCCACTAGCATCCAAAAAGTAGTAAAAAATCGGGCACACAAGCTCATCGAAAACTTCATGATCGTCGCCAACACCATTTCAGCATTATATGCAGACAGCCGAAAACTCTTCTCGCTGCGCCGTGTTGTAGTGACACCAAAGTATTGGGACAAAATTATCGACATAGCAGCAAAGCTTGGCACACATTTGCCAGAACAACCCGATGCACGTGCTCTCGAGCAATTCCTTTGTGAACAAAGGCAAGCAAAGCCAACCACATTCCCTGATCTATCGCTGACAATCATCAAATTATTAGGGAGAGGTGAATATGTCGTTGCCACGCCTGGAAAGGAATCTGCTGGTCACTTTGGCTTGGCCCTCAAAGATTATTCTCATTCCACAGCGCCAAACAGAAGGTTTCCCGATCTCATCACCCAACGTTTGCTCCTCTCAGCCTTATCCAACCAACCACAACCTTACACTTTTGATGAGCTTAAGATGCTAGCAGTGCGGTGCACCATGAAAGAAGATGATGCCGAAAAAATCGAACGACGCATGAAAAAATCGGCTGCAGCCTTAGTGCTTAGCAATTCGATCGGGAAAGAATTTGATGGGATCATCACTGGCGCATCTAACAAAGGGGTTTATGTACGTTTGCTACATCCCCCGGTGGATGGGAAGCTTGTTAAAGGGCACCAACACTTTGAAGTAGGCGATAAGGTCAGAGTAAAACTCATTTACACCGATCCACGCGCCGGCTTCATCGATTTCACCACAATTTAATCCACTAAAGAGCTTAAAAAGCCGTTGATAATCGCCAAGACTAAAGCAAATGCCAGAGCCCACCAGAAACCATCAACTTTAAAGCCTGGCACAATAGAGCTGACAAGCAATACAAGGCAGCCAATAATGACAAAGGTAAAAAGTCCAAGCGTCAAAATATTAATCGGCAAAGTCAAAATGAAAATTAGCGGCCGAATCAGCGTATTAACAATAGCCAATACTACAGCCACAACCAGAGCCGTGCCGAAGCTATCGAGATGAACACCTGGAAGAATATGACCCGTAACAAAAACTGCAATAGCACTTACAATCAGTGTTAATAAAACTTGTAACATTGGCTTACCATCCTCTTTAGAAATCAAACCCTAATGTAGCAACTATACTATAAGAATCCCAGCTAGCATTAATCGATGTAGAGTATTTGTCAGTGCCATAAATGCTTTCAATGGATTCTCCTGAAGGAGCTGTAACGCGGAAGCTTCCATGCTTGGCATGCCAATATTCATAGGTGAAGACGGTGCCAACACTCCAGCTCGTTGACAAATAATATTTCAGCTTTGCTTTCCATGTATTGCCATGCGCAGTATTTGTGCGCAAGCTCACATCTTGATATCCTGAGAGCAATCCTGCCGGACTTGTATTGTTAATACCTCTAAATTCAACAATATGATATTGGTATATTAGATCCAATTCCCATTTGCATGTTTTATACAATATTTCCCCACCAACCCAACCTCCATTCCATTTGTTATGAAATTTAGTATCGTGATACGCGGGATCATCATAAACATAGATTGCCGACTCTGTACAAGTGGAAAATTCGCCAGAGTTGGCATTTTTCGTTTGCAACGTTTGCTTGTGGAAAGAATACCCCCCTCCCACACCAATTGCCCAATCTTTAAACATCTCTGGCATACACTGCCAATCGCCAAATTCAAACAAATAACCCAATCCAATTACAAAATCATAAGAGCGCGCTTTCTTAAGTTTGCCTTTGGCTAAAAAGTAAGTATTTTCATATGAATCTGGCGCTGACATGTTTGTGGGCAAATTTAAAAACGCTCGCTCTGAAAACTTATTTCCGTCGTTCCATCCCCAAATGGCATGTCCAACCAGATACAAATTGCTTAAGAAAGCATACTCACTTAGACAGCTCAGTTCAGGTACCACAAAACGTGCCTCAAAGCCTGCGACAGCAAGATCGACACGGCTTTCTACCTGGTCTGTTACTAATACATCCGTTTCAAACGTTCCAGTAGAATCGACACCTGGAAAGTTAAGGTTCGTGTCTTGTCTGAAACGCCCATGTTGAAAACCACCTATGGGGGTAACATTATCCTTAAGATCAATCGCAGAAAGACTGGTTACGCCTACGAGGCTGCCTACAAATAAAAACTTCCCTAAGTTCATGAGTACCTTTATGCATTGTTTAAAATAATTATGCATGATTCATAACAAATATCTTTTTCTCGGTCAAATGTACAATTAAAAAAAAGCCCAAGGGGCTTGCGCACCAAGGGCTAGATCGAGGGTCACTCCTAAAGCTTAAAACTCGTAGCTGATGGTCCCCGCAACGCTCCAAGCATTCCAGCTTGCATCAACAGAAGTGTTAAAATCATTAGTTCCAAAACCTTCTGCTGTAGAGTGAGGCGCTGTTAGGTGCCAGCCCCCATTCTTTGCATGCCAGTATTCATAGTTGAAGATCGCCCCAATTCTCCAACCACACCATACATCGTAGTTAGCTTTGGCTGTCCAAACATTACCATGCGCATCGTTTGAATGTAGGCTAGTATCTGTAAGACCTTGCGTCAAACCTGTTGCACTGGTGTTATTAATACCTTTATATTCAACAATATGATATTGATACCCTAACGCAATATCCCAAGCGCAGGACTCATAGAAAAGTTCAGCACCTACCCAGCCCCCACTCCATTTATTGTGGTATTTAGTGCCGTTATAACCACCAAAATCTTCGAAGAATTGCCCGTGTAGCGGAACTGAGGAGAAGACTCCTAAGTCGCCATGCTTGGTTTTCAGGGCTTGTTTATGGTACGAATACCCTCCCTCAATGCCCAAAGCCCAACCATTAAGTATATCACTAAAATAACATAAACGGCTGAAGTCTAAGAAATACCCTAAGCCAACCTCGAAATCGTATGTTTGCGCATCTTTGAGTTTACCCGTTGCTAGGGCTTTCGTGTTTTCATACAAAGCAGGCTGAGGAATACCTGTAGGAAAGTTGGCTGTCGTTTCTTCACTAAATTTATTGCCATCGCTGAAACCCCAAATTGCGTGTCCTGTCACATAGAAATTGTTTAAAAAGGGATAATTGCAGCAACAATCGAGATGTGGCATCACTAGACGCCCGTCAATACCTACAATGCCTAGGTCAATGCGTGATTCAACGCTATCAACTTGTTCACCACCTGCAGGAAATATTCCAGCAGACTTTAAATTAATAAAATTAGTTTGATCGAAACGTCCATGTTGATATCCACCAACAACAGAGATATCATTTTTTAAGTCAAACGCCGATAGGCTCGTCGTACTCGCAAGCACCATCCCGGCAAATAAAGTCCATATTTTCATAAGAAGCCCTTTTTGGTTAAAATGAATCATGAACCTATCCCGATAAAATTTTTACTCGCTTTCGAATCCTTTTCCTCTAGGAATCCGCAAAAATAAAGGGGCAATATTGTTTAATATTGCCCCTTTATTTTCGGGAGCCTGTGCGGGTTCCTTAGAGAGAAAATAATCTCGAAAGCGAGTCAAAAATTTTTATCGGGATAGGTTCATGCATAATCAATATCGAAAACTTATTTTTAAAGCAAATCAATTGATAAAAAACTATCTCACCATAATTGTTTTAAAATTTATCTTGATAAAGCACTTATGTTTTAACTAGACTTCATTAACGACTATTGAAACTACCGTGATGTCATCGGTAGCCCCATAGCTAGAGGCATATTCCATCAAAGCTTGTGCTGGATCGGCTTTAAACATCTCAGCTCTTTGCAATTCACTGATCATCTCGTTCTCTGTCACGGTATCTAAGCCATCGCTTGACAAAATGAGGCGATCTCCGGCCTTTAATTTATTAATCGTAACTACTGGTGTGTGGCTGATTGCGGGTAAAGTATTTGCAGCGTTTATATTGGCATCTCCAATAGAGCGACTGACATTAATACCACCCTTTGGAAATGGGTAACGAAGCGTTTTCGGTTCATTCGAATTAATCCAATGGGCAGCTATCGTCTCTGCCATCTCTTTTGCTGCATTAGCTTTTTCGTGTTCGCCAACTTCTAAAGCCTCTTTTTCCCGCTGCTTCCAGGCTGCGATAGCACGAGCAGCTTCCTTTTCCACGCTCCAATCAAACCACCGACAAAGCGGGATCGATTTTAATTGTCTTCCAAATTTGCGATAGAGTTTGGCCTTAGAATCCCCAACGCCTGCTGTATAAAGGAGGTTAGTATGTTTGTCGATGTAGCAAACAACCGCCGTGCTGCCCATTTCATCCCATTGATGTTGCTTTCCTCTATCCTGCATTTTTTCAATCTTCCCAATCTCTAACACTTCGCGTTGAATGGTCTCGACAAACTTTCTGAAGGCATATCGAACATCTCCCTGAGCACGATCTAAAGCCATTTCAAAGCGCGCTGAAAACGCATCCCTAATATATCTAGAAACAGCATTACCATGATGTCCATCGAAAACACCAGCCAAAATTCCTTGCCTAATTTCTTTATATAGATATGTGTCTTCACAGCTCGTTTTAGAGGAGGGATCGAGTATGTGGCCATATTGGGCATGAGAGCAACAAAAGACCAATGGTTGGTTTTGAGCTGAAGACATTAATTCTTCAGTCACACAAACAGCTTCTTCAGGCAAAGCATATATCGCCCTGCTGTCTTGATCCCTCTCTCGATGGTCATTAATGGCTGCTATAGCGTTAAGTCTCATTCTTTCTATGGTAGATGCATTTGGAAGAGGGATTGTTGGTGTTAACGTTGCATTCATGCTGGTTGTGGTATAACGCGTAATGTTAGGGATAGGACGTTGGACTCTTTTATCTGGTTGCTCAAAACCAAAGGCTTGGACCCGTTCGATTGTTGGTGTAGAAGGACCGCTGGAATATGTATTGAGTTGTGGCAAACGAATATTGTTGGGTTGAGGGACAACTTCCATCGGATGGATGGCATTTCTCCGCCTTACATTAAGCGAAAAACTTCTTGAAGGTCGTTGATTTTGGGCTGTGGGGATGGGCGATAAAGATGGATCCAACAGATTGTTTTGATGTACAACAAGCGACATACCTCTCCCAATCGTCGGTATTTAACTATTAACATATACGCGTCAAGAGGCAGCACGTCAAGACTTTTCTCCAAGACTTTGTTGGGACATTCTCAAAGAAAAGCAATCCCTTTAACAACATTTTTTTCGCAAAGTCCCATACTTTCGGGAAAGGGCACGGGCACGGGCAAGGGCACGGGTTGTTTTAGCAGGAACTGCTGGTAGGCAATCACTCGACTTGTAAGTTTATTCTTGATGCGCTAACGTACGGCAAAAATGATCATGTATTTTAAGGACAAAACATGTCGACTTCAACGTTACAATATGAAACAATTTTAGACACTATCGGCAACACCCCCTTGGTAAGGCTACAGCATATTAATCCCAATCCCCTTGTAACGATCTTGGTAAAGCTGGAATTCCTTAACCCTAGCTGCAGCATCAAAGATCGCATTGTTCACCATATCATCGATGATGCAGAGCGCAAAGGTCTGTTAAAACCTGGAGGTACAATTATTGAAGGTACTTCAGGCAATACAGGAGCTGCTATTGCCATGATTGCTGCCGTTCGTGGTTATCGCGCCATCTTAACGATGCCTGATAAAGTGAGTAAGGAAAAGCAAAATGCATTACGCGCTTATGGCGCTGAGATTGTCGTCACACCGACCTCTGCCTCTCCAACATCTCCTGAGCATTATATCAATACAGCAAAACAACTTGCACAAAAGATCCCCAATAGCTTCCGCATCAACCAGTATGATAATTTAAAAAATCCAGAGGCACATTACTTGACAACAGCCCCGGAAATATGGGAACAAACACAAGGCAAAATTGACTATTTTGTAGCTAGTGGAAGCACAGGTGGGACCATGACAGGCGTTGGACGCTTTTTAAAAGAAAAGAATCCAGCAATAAAAACTGTGATGCCAGATCCTATAGGATCCATCTTTTATCACTATTTTAAAACAGGAAAGCTGCCTTCAAATGCCAACTGCAACTATTTGTTAGAGGGCATAGGCGAAGATCATATGGTCCAAGCAATGGATCTTTCAGTGATAGATGAAATACTGCCTGTTAAAGACAAAGACGCCTTCGATGTGACACGTCTACTGGCACGTAGAGAAGGGATATTAGCCGGTGGATCTAGTGGAGCCAATGTTTGGGGAGCGATCGAAATAGCCAAACGACTAACTGCACCTGCTGTCATTGTGACAATGCTGCCAGATAGTGGTATCAAATATCTAAGTAAGATCTTTGATGATGAATGGTTGAAAGCCAACAATTTACTCTAAAGGATCGTATGAAATTTGCCACCAAAGCAATCCATTGCGGTTTCGATTCTGACCCCACTACAGGCGCGCTCATTTCTCCCATTTACATGACGTCCACCTATATGCAAGAGATACCCGGAGTAGAAAGGGAGTTCTCTTATACCCGTGCAAACAACCCGAATTTCACATTTTTAGAAAAGCAGCTTGCCGCATTGGAAGAGGCAAAATATGCCACCGTATTCTCCTCGGGTTTAGGCACACTCACTGCACTCATTAGCACACTTTCACAAGGCGACCATATCGTTGGTCTCGACGGTGTGTATGGAGGCACTTACCGTCTTTTTCGTTCAGTATTCAGTCGCTTTGGAATAGAATACAACACCATCCCCAACCCAACACCAGAAAAGCTCGCAAAAGCCTTAAGCACAAAACCTAAATGGCTCTTCTTCGAAACACCCACCAACCCCTTACTTGATGTTTTTGACATCGAAGCGATGGTCAATACAGCAAAGCGCTATGGAGTGTCCGTCATCGTTGACAATACGTTTGCAACACCCTATTTTCAAAATCCATTGAAGTATGGTGTCGATGTCGTATGGCATAGTACAACGAAATATATTAGTGGCCATTCCGATGTGGTTGGAGGGGTAGCCTTAACAAATAATGAAGTTATGCACGAACAAATGGTTTTTGGGCGTAAAGCCATCGGATTAAATCCTAGCCCATTCGACTGTTGGCTAATTGCACGCGGCGCAAAAACACTTGCCCTACGCATGCACCAGCATGAAAAGAACGCCATAGCGATCGCCAGCTTTTTAGAAAAACACCCTAAAATTAAAAAGGTCTATTTCCCAGGATTACCCAGCCACCCCAGTCATGCAATCGCCAAAAAACAAATGTCTGGCTTTGGAGGCATGATTTCGGCGGAATTCAAGCTTTCATTAGAAAACACTAAGCGCTTGTTAGGGTCTTTTAAGCTGTTTGCATTAGCCGAGAGCTTAGGGGGTATTGAATCATTAGTCTCTCATCCCGCCACAATGACACATGCTTCCATGCCAGCGCTTGAAAGAAAGAGATGTGGTATCGACGATGGTTTGGTGCGCTTTTCTGTGGGCATCGAAGATGCTCAAGATCTAATCGCTGATATTACCCAAGCCCTAGATGGGGTTGCTATTCATTCTGAGGATTGAGGCGAATCATGAGAATAGCTTATTGCCTCCTTTTAATGACAACAACGATGGATCTCACAGCAGGACTTTGTTCTTGCTACAAAACCAGTTGCTACCCGACCCACAATTTTTGTCTAGAGCCCGTCCCTCTTGTTTCAGATGCAGAGATCAAGCAACATATTCAAACTTTACTTACCCTGAGTTGGTTTTCATCAGAATATCAGAATATTAGCATCGATGTCGATCATGGCGCTGTTACGCTTAAAGGCCATCTCAGCGCTCTTGATCGGAAAACTGACCTCGAAGATAAAATCAGACGAATTAATGGTGTGTGGTTTATCAGCTCACAAATCTACATCGGTTGTGCAAAACCAGCTTGACTCTTTCAATTCTTTTCTTTAAAAAGAAGACTACGAACATTTACTTGTGTTATCACAAAAATCTTGAAGGAGGAATTATGAAAAAAGCAATCTTTTTTGCCCTATTAGGCTCAGTCTCTGCCCTATCAGCCGACCAAGCTCAACCCTATCAACCTAATCAGCGCCCCGCTCCAGCTCAAACAAACATGACACCACGCCAAGCACCTGGACAATCGAATACAATGCAACCCACACAAAATAACAACAGCAATTCAAACTACATGACACAAGATTTCTCACAAACGCCACAAAAGGCAGAACATGTGATACTTGATAAAGACGTCGCAAAAAGCGTCAGCGACGCCTTAACGTCCGGTTTATTTTCAAATAACTACCAAAACGTCAGTTTCGATGTAAATAATGGAGTGGTAACTTTACGTGGCTACGTATACGCGGCCGACGACAAAACAAAAGTTGAAAATAAAATCCAAGGAGTCGCAGGCGTTAAGCAAGTGATCAGCGAAATCACTGTTGTTGGACAAAAGACACAAACGTCAGCTCCTAGCACCGACAAAAAAGCTGCCAAAGCAAATTCCCAAGACTATGCAGCAACTGAAGGCGACAAAGCATTAAACACCCAAATCCGCGAAAGACTTAGCGCTTTACCAAACGCAAATCAAGATAATATCACTCTACGCACTACGGTAGGAATCGTCACAATTGGTGGTAAAGTAGGTAAATTGGAAGACACACAATTGATCAGCGAAGAAATCAAACAGGTTAAAGGTGTCAAATCAGTGATCAATAAGCTAAGTGTCGCCAGACAATAAGCTTAAAAAGGACCTAAAGAGGTAATTGCATAATTCCCGTTTATCGCTTTTTGGCGCTTTTGCCAATCTTCGCCACTTTGCGCAAATCCCCTACTCTTAAGAGTATGTGGATTTGCGCAAAATGGCGAATCTTGCCAAAATCATCCAAAAATCGATTAAACGGGAATTATGCAATTACCTCTAAAGGACGTGGCCAACTTTGTCCTTTAGGTCCTTTAGGTCATTTAGGTCCTTTTTGTCCTTTAGGTCCTTTAAGTGACTAAGAGCTATTAGCTAATGTACCATAAGTGAAGTAAGGGGCAAATTCTCTGTTGTTAATGAGGTTTGGCACCAGCAATGCAACATTGCCAAAGCCCAATGTTGAGGTCGCAAGTACTGTTTCGCCCAAGCCACGCAACACATTCAAGCATCCATGGAGAACATGCTCAAAACCTAGCTTAGTAAGGGCTTGCCATTTGTGACGCAAGGAAGATTCTCCTTCTTTGCGACTTTCAACCAACACACCAATTTGCGCCACACCCGCCAATATAATGCCGGCAATGAGCTGTATTTTGCCAGCTATCATACGCACAGCGCTACCTATGACACCGATGAAAGGGATGCAACTTACCACGTTGAAAATTTTTTCGACTTCAGTGCAATTTCTATTGATAAAGGCGAAGATAGGTTCTAGCGATGCGGTGTCCAACCGATACTGTAATTTTTCAAAAGCTTCTTTGGCGTTCACCTGCACTTTATTGGTCAGTGTATTTACCGACGTCACCACCTTATTAAAAGTTGAGGGCAAATCAACACGCTGATATGCATCCATGAGCTGTTTAGAATCGATTTCAACATTGATAGCTGTCATTGAGTGTACTCCTGTAAAAAGCCCGCAATATAGTTGTTTGCACTTTAATTTCTCAACATAATGTTGAATTACTATAAGAAATTGAGCTTAAGGAATAAATTTTCAAAGCATATGTTTAATGAAGTTGAACGCTCGATAGACAAACGAGCATCAGCGATCGTTTTTTGCACAGATTCCAGAGGTTGTATGCCGCCTGCTTTGAAAGCATGCTCACAAGCAGCTATGCTATCAGTGTGCATCAGATAAGCTAATTCCCCATTTTCTTGCATCAAATGCATATCTCGATACCAAGCCAACAGGACTTCCAATAGCGCGTGAGCCTCTTGCGTGGCATGCATAGATACTGCACCTTCAATCTCCTTTTCGATACTCTGCTTCTGAGTAGCTGACAGATCTGTCCCTGCACCGCGCATCAATAGAGTACGCACATCGCCTTCAATTTCCTTTTTACTTGTTTCAATATGCCCTGCAATTGAAGCTGCTGCCGCTGAAAGCTCCTTATAACTAGAAAAACTGCGCTTTGACAAAATATCAAGCAAAAAAGAACGCAACGGATGACTCCCCTCTTTCGCCAATCTCAAGGCCTGTCCAATGGAGCCTTGCGCCATTGAAGCCACGACTGAAGCTTCTGTGTGGGGTTTTCCGCATCGCTGCGAGATGAACTCCGTGATTTCCTCTTGTGCAATAGGCTGAAAATGGATGGTACGGCAGCGTGAAAGGATTGTCGGTAATAACGCTGCTGGTGCACTAGATAGCAAAATAATCACTGCATCTGATGCTGGTTCTTCAAATGTTTTAAGTAAAGAATTTGCGCTGTAGGTAAGCATGCGGTCGGCATCATGGATAATGAAGACCTTCCATTTGGCTTCAAAAGGGGCTAGGTAAACTTCTTGATTGAAATTGCGCATCGAAGCAATACTGTGCATGCCCACCTTACCTTCAGGGCGATAAATGCGTATATCAGGATGATTCCCTGCCTCAATTTTATGCCTGTGATGCCCATGAGGATCATTTTGGCAAATGAGAAGTTTAGCAAAAGCTTCTGCAAAAAGACTTTTACCGATGCCATCGGGGCCAGCAAATAAAAGGGAATTACCAACCGTTCGCCTTTCCGCTGTACGCCTCAGATAAGCTTTAGCTTGTTCGTTGCCAATGATATGGTCAAACATGGTCTCTCGCAAGCTGTTTATTCAAGACCTGCAGAGCCTCTTCAATTACGCTATTTTGCGTTTTGTTAGCATCTATATAGCAAAAACGCTGCGGTTCATTTTTTACGAAAGCAATAAAAGCCAGCCTTACGCGCTCATGAAAATCGCGCTTTTCTGCTTCAATGCGATCGACTTCACCTACTCCCGAGTTTTCCTTTGGTGTACGACGCGTGCGCTGCAATCCTATCAGAGGGTCAACGTCAAGATAAAATGTCAAATCAGGAACAACGCTGCCACAAGCAATATCACAAAGAGTGCGCACCCAGTCGACACCGAGCTGGCGACCAGCACCTTGATAAGCTACTGATGAATCGTTGAAGCGATCGCAGATGACGACATGACCGGCGTCTAATGCGGGCTTAATAACATCATCAATATGTTGTGAACGGGCTGCTAAGAACAAAAGCAGTTCAGCCCGTGCTTTAATTTGGACTTTATCATTATGTGCGAGCAGCCAACTGCGGATTTGCTCCCCTAGCGGCGTTCCACCTGGTTCACGCGTCTTCACTACAGTCATGCCATTGGCAATAAGATTTCTTTCGAGATGTTCGATGAGTGTTGTCTTACCCGCCCCTTCACCACCTTCTACGGTGATGAAGCGGAGGGAATGTATCTTAGTGTTGTTCGTCATCTGTCACATTGATCTCTTGAAGGCCTTCTTCGGTATCATCTTCATCAACAGAGATTGATGTTTCATTAGAATGAGCATCTGCCGTTTTGTTTGGCGTTAAGCCAGGTTCAGCAACATCTGCTTCAGAACTACCAGTATCTTCAATCTTTTGGATCGCCACTAAACTATCGCTATCGCGTAAGTTTGCAAGTTTTACCCCTTGCGTGTTACGTCCAAGAACTCGTAGATCGCGCATACTAATACGCACTGTTTGACCCGACGCTGAAATCATCACCATACCATCGGTATCAGTGACACATAGGGCACCAATGACGTTACCATTGCGTTCGCTAGTAATGATGGAGCGCACTCCAACGCCACCACGATTAGTTTGGCGGAAATCTTCAACAAACGAACGTTTGCCAAAGCCATTTTCACATACGACAAGGATTGTTTCATCGCCATTGACCACTTCACAACCGACAATAAAATCATCATCATCGCGCAAGGTAGCCCCTTTCACACCGCGGGCCATACGTCCCATTGGGCGCACATTTTTCTCGTCGAAGCGCACTGCCATGCCTTTATAGGTGAAGAGCATGACTTGTTGATTGGCTTTAACGAGACGTGCGGCCATCACTTCGTCGCCTTCATCGATATCCAGCGCCCAAATGCCCTTGCGGCGCGGGTTGCTGAATTCGCTAAGCAGCGACTTCTTCACCACGGCTTTGCGTGTGGCCATTAGGATGCAGGCTTCTTCGTCGAAAGAAGAGACTCGCAATGTCGTGGCGATTTTTTCATCTGGCCGCAGATCTTCAAGCAGATTAACGAGTGGTTTACCCTTGGATTTACGTCCGATTTCTGGTATCTGCCATACTTTAAGCCAATAGCAGCGCCCTAAATTAGTAAAGATGAGCAAGTAGTCATGTGTCGATGCTACGTACAGGCCTTTGATGGCATCATCTTCACGCTTCATTGAAATACCTGTCACGCCTTGTCCACCTCGGCGCTGTTCACGGAAGGTGTCTATAGGCATACGTTTGATATAATCGTCTTCAGAAATCGTGATGATGACTTGTTCATTAGCAATCAAGTCTTCCATATTCATCTCGCTTTCAGCGGCGACAATCTGCGTTTTGCGTTCCCCTTTGTAGACTTTCAACACATCGCTCAGCTCTTCCCTGATGATATCGCGCACCATGGACTCATTAGCGAGCACGGCACGGTAGTACGCAATTTTCTTCAAGAGATCTTGATATTCATCATTAATCTTATCGCGCTCTAAACCTGTCAATTGATAGAGGCGTAGATCCAATACGGCTGTGGCTTGACGCTCAGTGAACTGAAAGCGTTCCATCAGCTCTTTCTTGGCTTCATCCCGATTTTGGCTTGCGCGAATGAGCCGTACAACTTCATCCAGATGGTCAATGGCTTTAAGATAACCTTCCAGCACATGTGCACGGGCTTCAGCTTTATTTAGCTCGAAGCGTACACGACGACGCACAACATCAATGCGATGCTCTACCCATGCAGCAATGAAATTCTTGATATTCATGATGCGTGGCAACCCTTTATCAAGAGCTAGCATATTGCAGCCAAATGTCACTTCCATGTCAGTGAATTTGTAAAGCTGATTGATGATAACTTCAGGAATCTCATTGCGCTTTAACTCTGCCACAATGCGCATCCCATCCTTATCAGATTCATCGCGCAGATCTGAAATCCCTGTAATGGATTTGCTGTTTATCAGATCTGCAATCGCTTCAATAAGTCGTGCTTTATTGACATTATATGGGATCTCATCAATGACAATGCGCTGACGATCGCCTTCATGCTCTTCAACACGTACGACACCACGCAAAATGATTTTGCCGCGTCCTGTATGATAAGCTTCTTTGATGCCACGATAACCGCAGATGATACCGCCTGTGGGGAAATCTGGTCCTGGCATCACCTTCATAATATCATCGACGGTACTTTCTGGATTATCCAGCACCAATAAAGTCGCCTTCACCAGCTCATGCAAATTGTGTGGGGGGATATTTGTTGCCATACCCACGGCAATGCCTGAAGAGCCATTGCAAAGTAAGTTGGGAAATTTGGCTGGAAATACTGTGGGCTCCTTTTTCGTTTCGTCATAGTTTGGCACCATATCGACAGTATCTTTGTCTAGATCTTCCATGAGCTGCATGGCTGCATGTGTCAAGCGCGCCTCTGTATAACGCATTGCAGCGGGAGGGTCACCATCAATGGAGCCGAAGTTACCTTGTCCATCCACAAGCGTATAGCGCATCGCCCAAGGCTGTGCCATACGCACTAGGGTTGGATAGATCACCTGTTCACCATGGGGGTGGTAGTCACCTGAAGTGTCGCCTGAAATCTTAGCGCACTTACGGTGCTTGCCGCCTGGACTTAGATTCAGCTGACGCATGGCAAACAAAATACGTCTTTGTGAAGGTTTTAAACCATCTCTTACATCGGGAAGCGCACGCGCAATAATCACAGACATCGAATAGCGAAGATAACTTTCCTTCATCTCATCTTCGACGTTGCGCGAAACAATGATTTCGTCAGGGGTATATGACATAGTTTTTCCTTTTAAACGTCTAGATTTTTAACAGAAAGAGCATGTTGTTCGATGAATGCGCGGCGAGGTGGTACATCCTCACCCATCAACATTGTAAACATGTAATCGGCTGCAATAGTATCGGGCAGTGTCACTTTTATAAGCGTGCGCTTAGCGGGATCCATCGTTGTCTCCCATAGCTGGTCAGCATTCATCTCGCCCAAGCCCTTATAGCGTTGAATGTCGATCCCCTTTCTACCGTTGTTGCGTAGAAAATCGGTCACTTCGCGCAGTGTGGCAAAGGGGTGTGTGATATTGTCATCTTCCACAATCTCAAGCAAGGTGCCATCAGCAACCAGGAAGTTGGCCAAATTGTATCCAAAAGCTTGCAAGCCTTGGATTAAGCCATCCAAATATTCATCTTCATAGAGCTCGATGAAGTGCAATCTGTTCGGACTAAACACCTGCATTTCTGGTGTGACTTCTTCGACTGGTATGGAAGCGAGGGTTTGGGCATGGCGGCGGCGTTGCGCTTCTTCGTCGCTAGCTTTTAACGCTTCAAATTCATCAATGGAATAAGCAAAGCGCGCTCCTTCAACGAGTTCTATCTTGAAGCGTGGCAAGCGCCCTTGTTCGTTGCGTGCTGCCAAGAACTCCCTAAAAGGGATTCCTTTGCGTTCTAATCGACCAGTGAATGCTTCAACTTCTAAAATTGTGGTTAACAATTCTTTAGTTTTCTCCACAGATAAAAAGTCTGTATGATTTGCTAAACGCAATTTAATATCACTGATACCTAGCTCCAAAAGGTATTCATCCATTTCCTTTTCTGAGTGGATATAGCGACTAACTTTCTTTCGTGTCACACGATATAGAGGGGGCCGAGCAATGTAGATGAAGTTGTTTTCTACCAGGGCTGGCATATGGCGATAAAAGAACGTCAATAGCAGGGTTCTGATATGAGACCCATCGACGTCGGCGTCAGTCATGATGATGATTTTATGGTAACGCAACTTGTCAATATTAAAACCATCTGTGCCTATCCCACAGCCTAAGGCAGAGATCATTGTGCCTACCTCGGTATTTTGCAGGATTTTCTCCAAGCGTGCTTTTTCCACGTTTAAGATTTTACCTCGAATGGGCAATATCGCCTGAAAACGGCGATCGCGCCCTGATTTGGCAGAACCACCGGCAGAATCTCCTTCCACAATGTAAATCTCACAAAGGGCGGGATTTTTCTCTTGGCAGTCCGTTAATTTACCAGGAAGGCGTCCGCTATCCAACGCTGATTTGCGCAAAGTGAGCTCACGAGCTTTGCGGGCAGCTTCGCGCGCTTGCGCCGAGATAATCGCCTTTTCCGCTACTGTTTTAGCAATCGCGGGATTCTCATCTAAAAAGATCGCTAGCTCCTCACCTACAATCTGCTGAACAATCGATCCTACGTCACTATTGCCAAGGCGCTGCTTTGTTTGTCCTTCAAATTGAGGATTAGCCACTTTCACCGAGACAACAGCCGTAAGGCCTTCACGCATGTCCTCGCCAGTGATGGAGATCTTGTCGCTCTTCAACAGGTTGTGATTCTTAATATAAGTGTTTAAAACGCGTGTCAATGCGGTAGAAAAGCCTGTCAGGTGCGTGCCACCGTGCTTGGTTGAGATGTTGTTGACGTAAGAAAAGAGCGTTTCAGTGTATGTCTCGTTCCATTGCATAGCGACTTCCATTTCGACAGGTCCATCATCCCCTTGGCGTATGCCATGGAAATAGACGGGTGTCGGGAACAGCGCAGACTTATTCTCATTTAAATAAGAAACAAAAGACAACAATCCCCCACTATAGCAGAAGTTAACGTCGTCCTTTTCAGCATCGCGTTCATCATGGAAGTAAATATTGATCCCTTTATTTAAGAAGGCAAGCTCGCGCAATCTCTTCGTTAGGATATCATATTCATACTCGCGCACCGTCATGATTGAATCGTCGGCCCAGAAGGTAATTTTTGTGCCACGCTTGGTGGTTTCACCAACGACACTTAAAGGACGAACGACTTTGCCTTTGGCAAATTCCATTTCATGAATTTTTCCATGCTTAAAGACCTGAACGATCATCTTTTTCGACAAGGCACAAACGCACGAAACACCCACGCCATGCAAACCACCAGAAACCTTGTAGGTGTTTTTGTCAAATTTGCCGCCCGCATGTAACACAGTCATCACAACTTCTAGGGCAGTGACGTCACGCCCATGCTTCTTGGATTCTGTCTCATGCTTTTCAACAGGGATCCCTCGCCCGTTATCTTCCACTGTCACTGCGTTATCTTTATGCAATGTGACATAGATTGCCGAGCAATGTCCTGCCATGGCTTCGTCGATGCAGTTGTCGACCACTTCATAAACAAGTTGATGTAATCCATTCGAGCCAGTATCGCCGATATACATACCAGGACGTTCTCGAACAGCCTCTAAGCCTTCCAAAACAGTAATTGAGCTCGCATTATACTCTGGCCCAGTCGCTGGAATGCCTTCTTGTGCGGTTTGATTATCGTGAGTCATTCGACACCTTACATGTAAACTGTTGTAGAATCATTTATCTTTAATTTGTACGCCTTTCTAGGCTATCCTAAACATAATATTATGGATATTTGCCTTAGGAAACCTCTGCTTAATAGCTGCCAGTATGCGAAATTTATCATGCCTACTCAACAGGCTATGGAGGGTTGAATTCTTTACTTTAACTGTCAATACACCATCAATGAGCGATATCGCTTGTGTCATTGGTGCTAACTTGGGGCCAATTATCTCCGGCCATGAAGCCAATATCAGATCTGGACGCTCCTGGTGTGTCGAGCAAATTTTTGATAATACACCAGACAAAATATCGGATACTTGATGAGACGTAACGCCGGTACCATCATAATTTTTTGGAGTACGCACGCTGGTTTTCCTCTCAATCTAAATCCTGCTGAATCACGCGCTAGAATATCATATATGCCAACTCAGCAGCAAGTCTTTTTGGTCAGAAACGATAAGCTACAATACCCGACACTGAAAACGATTGCCACTTCACTTGATTAAAACGCGTTTTACCTTTGAAATCGCCGTCTGCGGTCTTTAGGGTGAATGTCTCGTGTCCATGACGCGTCTTCAAATTGCGATAGTTGCCTACAACGCCAATCGACCAGTTATCCCAAATTTCCCAATTGCCTCCCAGAACGGCGGAATATCCAAAACCATGCGCCTTCTGATTGAATGGTCCTACCAGTCTCTCGCTGCGATTAAACTTGCCGTTTCCACGATAGCTTACAATATGCCACTCAAAATTACCGAATACATAGGCACACTTTTCCACTTGCGCATTGAAGTCCATCCCAAACCACGGACCATACCAATGGGCGTGATAGTTGCTATTTAATCCATCGATATCATGGCGATCTAACTCAAAACGGCTAATCACTTGCTCGCCATTGTAAAGATGCAAGTTTTGACCGTGCCAAGAATAGCCTACGAGCGGTGTAGCTGTGAAACGTGCACACGTCGAAATGATGCGATATCCCACCCCCCCCTCTACATCGTAAACACTACCTTTGCCTGCTTTGTGATGTGAAAGGGATTCGGTAAAATACGTGTCCTCTTCCTCACTAAAAAAACGAACACTTTCGGTATTTTTACCTTCATAGATATGTCCATAATCGCCCGATATGCGGAAGGCGTAATTGCGGCATGAGGCATAGGATAAGGAGCCTTCAACCTGAACAATTTGTAAATTCTTCCATTTCATTTCTCTAAGCACGTTAGAATCGTCTGTTAGACCTGCCGTGCTCCATTTTAAATCATCCTGGCGGTAGCCGGCACCGAATTCAACATTAACAGTAGAAGGCCACCCATTCAACTGGGAATATGCAGAATAGTTTTCAGCTATTAAACTTGCACAAGATGCGACACCAAGGGACAGTGATAGAACAAAATTTCGCATAACTCACCTTCTAGGTTAATATCAATTTGTTGCAACCTCTATGAGGCTAAGGAAAGAGCGTTTATAACTTGCTTTGGCAGTTGGAAGACAACGTTCTCTTCAGTATAAACAACATTATGAACATCCGTCACCCCAAGTTCTGTTAAACGCTGGATACAACGTTGCACGATAGGCTCTGGTGTTGATGCCCCTGCTGTTAAGCCAATGGTCGAAGCTTTAGCCACCCATTCAGGATTGATCTCATTTTCATTGTTGATGAGATAGGATGCGATTCCACGCTTAGAAGCTACTTCTCGCAAACGATTCGAATTAGAGCTTTGTGCATCGCCCACGACTAAAACCAAATCGGTTTGATCGGTAATTTCTCGTAAAGCCATTTGACGATTCGTGGTTGCATAACAAATTGAAGAACTTGGTAACGTTTCAATTTGTGGATATCTAGCAATGAGCGCTGTCGTAATATCTTTGACATCATCAAGACTTAACGTTGTTTGCGTAATATAAAAGAGTTTGTCATCTTGCGAAAAAGGAAGATGAAGCACATCTTCAGGGGACTCAACAATCGTGGTCACATCGGGCGCTTCGCCAGCAGTTCCGATGATTTCCACGTGATTGCGATGTCCAATGAGAATAATTTGATACCCTTGAGCCGCAAAGCGCTTCACAGCAGAATGCACACGTGTGACTAGCCCACAGGTGGCATCGATTTCGATGAGGTTTCTTTGTTTTGCGTGCTCTCTGACGACTGGCGACACTCCATGCGCAGAATAAATTAACCGTGCGCCTTCTGGCACATCGTTGAGGTCTTCGATGAAGATAGCACCTTTGGCTCTAAGATCATCCACAACATACTTGTTGTGCACGATTTCATGCTTAACATAGATAGGAGCTCCCCAAAGCTGAAGCGATTTCTCTACAGTCTCAATGGCACGTTCCACACCGGCGCAAAAGCCACGTGGTTTTGATAATAACAGCGTCTTCATCTAAAAATTCTCCTACATACAAAATAAGGGATATAATAATCGAATTTCGGCAAAGAAGGAAGCAAAAAAGCACAAGAAAACGCAATTCTAAATCAAGATTGTAGACAATTAATAGACAAATACTTAAACACCAATATAGCGGGGTAAAATCTACTTAGAACCAAAGCCTGATTTTATTTTCAACGCAAAGGGAAGGCCAAAGTTCGCAGAGGCGCAAAGAACAACAAGCTGCCTATTGTCTAGCTAGATTGTCTTAAGCACACTTGGATTGCTAAGGCAATCCAAGTGGGGGCCATGCTAGCCTCGCCTAAGGGCGACGCTAGCGTAATTTTTGTCTGCGACGCATTTCACCTAGTTTAAATGCGTCGCAGACAAAAAGTATGCAAACATCGCCCCAAGCGATGTTTGCGAGCCACCCTTTTTGATTGCCTCAGCAATCAAAAAGATCCTGACTTGCAGTTAGTGCACTTTTGATTGATATCTTGCAGTCTATACCTCAAAGCCGCTCCTTTGAAACATACCTTCTTTGCGCCTTTGCGTACTTGTGGCCTTTCCTTTGCGTTGAAAAAACAATCAGACTTCAATGCCACTCAAGCTTGAAACAAAACACATCGGAAACCACCCTTTAGCACCCTGCAGTCTATGTCTCAAAGCCGTTCCTCTGAAACATGCCTTCTTTGCGCCTTTGCGTACTTGTGGCCTTTCCTTTGCGTTGAAGAAAATCGGACTTTATTGTCCTTAGGCTTTTTGCTTGAGGTGTGCTAACAGCGCAGCACAGGCATCTTCAAGCATATCCATCACATTTTCAAAGCCAGCCTCACCGTCATAGTAAGGGTCTGGCACCTCTTGATCGCGATATGTTGTGCTATAATGTGTGATCAAATGCATCTTGGCTTTGTGCTCCGGTTTTGACGTGCGCCCATAGAGCTCATTCAAAACCTTATGATCTGCTACGAGAATATAGTCGAAACGGTCGAAATAATCGGGATGGAATCCCTTAGCTCGACTCGTTAAAATCAACCCTCGATTCTTAGCCGCATCACGCATGCGTGGATCAGGCAAATTTCCCAAGTGCCAATCCCCAAGGCCACAACTCTCGATATGCACTTCTATTCCCGAGGAATCATTAACCACATGGTGTTTCAAGATACCTTCAGCAGCAGGCGATCGACAAATATTCCCAAGACACACAAAGAGAACTGAAACCATAGAATGCTTCCCTATTTTGTATTACTGCACATCCGTAGCACAACGGAAACCATAAGTCCCATTGACAGTTCCTGGATTATTGCGATGACGACGAGAGCAACGTAAATCTTCTTTAAGGCTCTTCCAGCAGCCTCCACGCAGCACACGATACACCCCTTGCAGCGGCCCTTTGGGATTTTCTGGCTCCTGTACAGAGGCCTCATAATAATTGTATCCATACCAATCATGGCACCACTCATAAACGTTGCCAGCCATATCGTACAATCCATAATCGTTTGGAGCATAGCTCATCACGTTTGTGGTATCAAAACTGAAGAAATTGGCTTGCGTTTTTTCGATATCATCGCCCGTTGGATAAAGCACATTCTCTAATCCCCCACGTGCGGCAATTTCCCATTCAACTTCTGTTGGTAAGCGTTTACCGACCCATTTTGCATAAGCCACAGCGCCATACCAGGTAACTCCAACCACAGGATGCTTACTATAACCCGATTCAATGCTCAACTTTCCACCACTGCGTTTGATTCGAGAATCGCGCATACGGATAATGTCTTGGTGGTTGTTATCTTTTTCTCCCCCCATGACTTCCAGAAAACGTACGAATTGTTCATTGGTCACAGGATGGATGTCGATGGCAAAGCTGGCGATTGTAATTTGGTGACGTGGCATCTCATCCCGGTTGCCATCTTTACTCCCGCGGTAAAAGGTCCCTCCTGCAATCACAGCCATATCAGTGAGCATCGGTTGGATGTTTTTATCTTCCTTGCGCTCTGGTGTGTATTGCTTGACTGTAGCGTCAATAAGAAAGGCGGAGGCTGGATCCAAATCAGTCGTCGGTCTATCAAGTTGCGCCGAACGAATGATAGGTTTTAACGCCACAGGAGCTTCAACTTTCGTCTGTGGCACCTCGCATTCTTCTTTAGCCTCATGGACTGGAGCTGCTGTAACAAGCACCAATTCGCTAATAGGTGCTGTTAAAATCTTATCCACAATTTCTTCTGTGAGTGGTGTTTGTATAGCGGCAGGGATTTCACTCTGAGGCACAACTCTCACCTCTTCCGCTTTGCGTTCGACATAGACTTCTTTAGCAATCAACCCTTTAGCTCGCTGACGGACAGCGTCTAAGGCAGGCACTAACAGGTCGGGGCGCCGTGCAGGATTAGGATGTAAGCATGCTTTAAGCAAACCATCCCATTGCCAGCAGCTTTCAGGAAGTGCTGTTGATGGCATATCAAAATAACCTTCAGGAAATTCCCCCATCAACAGATAATATACCAAGACTCCAAAGGCATAGGCATCAGTTTTACCATCGATGGCATGGGGAATATCAAGGCGACGCTGCTCTGGAGCTAGGAAGGAAAAATTCTGAATGAACGAAGCATGTAACGGTGTTAATTTTGCGCTATCAACAGGAGGGTTAGGATAATACTCTTGTCCCGGTTTTGAACTATACAATGCATTGGCAATCCCCAACACTTCGGCCACAGTTTTATACGTGCGTGTTAATACAGCTCCTGGTCCGATAATGCGTGAAAGGCCAAAATCGGTAATCATCAGGTCGATGCATCCTCGGCCTTTAGCAACCAATATATTGTTGAGTTTAAAATTGCGATGGACGATCCCTTTACCATTGACTTTCTTGCTGTGAGCATAGTCTAAGGCTTCGGCAAGCTGCCGCAATAGGCGAAAGAGAGTTTCTTCATCAAAACGTTTGCCGCGTGAGAGCATGTATTGCGCAAGATTTGTGGTTTCACCAAACTCGTCAACGACACAATCTGTCACCAAAAAATACTGCCCTTGGGCAAAGGAGACGGTGTGAATTTTTACAATATGGGGATGTTCCAGAGCGGTCAGATAGCCGACTTCTTCTTCGAAGCGTTGGATAAAGCTTCGATCAGAGGATAGCTCATCAGGCAACACTTTGAGGATATACTGTTTTTTCATAAAGCGGTGTTCAGCTAGGAAGACTGAACCCATCGATCCCTGCCCTACTTGCTTGATGAGGGTGTAATCACCCAGAGTGCGTGTTTCCATCATAGGTTAACTGCCATTTCTTGGTTTAATGCAATGCAAAGAATAAGGGATTCAACATATACGATAAAGAAGAAAACACATTGAGCTTCTTTCGAAACTGCAATCCCGTGCCTCTGCCCGCATCCTATTACCCATAAGTCATATAAGCATCTTATTTATAAATGTTTGCGCTAAGTCCGGAGCGATAGCGAAGGACGCTCGAACCGAACATAACCCATAATGCACTTATTAATACTACTAGAGATGGTTGTTGATACTTATGGGTAATGGATGTCTGCCTGTGCCCGTGCCTCTGCCCATACGCATTATCTTCGCTTGCTTCGCGATCTTCGCGTTCATCGAGGCTGATCTTTATCGTGGCAAGTCAGGAGAAAGGCTTGCTTTGAGGAACGACTGGGCACTTTCCACGATGCGACTATTGGGATACCACTGATGTGCTCTATCAACGAACTGCTGAGCCAATGCATAAGCTTTAATATCAACAGCTTCTTGTACATAAAACATAAGATCAGTGCGCGGAATTTGCACATTCTGACTTAATATAGCGTTGATACAACGTTGAACCTGCACTCCCCTTTCCTCTAAGGAAGAAAAAGAGATCAATAGTTTATAGAGGGTTGTATCATTAGGTTGCCGCTCCTGTGCCTGCTCGAGATTTGACAGCACAGCCGCTCTTTGAATCTTTCGCTCTGCTTCACTGTTTTTTCTTTCCATCAATTTAACATGCAAGATGGCTTTCGTCTTATAGGCTAAATAGTGTTCTGGAAATGCCACATACGTGCGATAAAAGAAGTTACAAAACTCCTCATAGCGAAACAAATTAGCATAAGCGATGGCCACTAAAAATCCCAACGGTTGTGGTGCCGCTTGCTCCTGAACAATCGGACCGAATTCATCAATGATCTTTTTGGCACTTTGCGTGGTCGCTTCGCCATGCGCTTCCAAATAGATAGCAAGTGCGCGTTCATAGGCTGACGTAGCATTTTCAGGTTGCTTCGCAAGTTGTTGAGGCGAGATATATCCTAAACTCTGCAAAAAAGCGGCAAAAGCCCGCTCCTGATCTTGATCTTTCAGATACAGCAAAGCGAGCTGCTCAAGTAAGGCGCTTTTCTGTTCTATATCTGCTTGCGCAAGCAACTTTTGCTGGTGGGCGATCGCACCTTTTGTATCCTCAGAATGCATTTGCCTGCCTTCGAGTGGCATCAAAAGGGAAAGCGACAAGATGGAGGTCCATCGATAAATCACTGATACCGCACGATACGTAACCACCATCTACCTCACCCTTCTTGCATCGATGACGTCTTAATTTTTTTCACAATAGAACGATGAGCACTCGCTATTTCAGCATCATCGGCGTCCACACTTTTTTGGATCAGCTTCACACTGGACATCACTGTTGAATGATCCTTGGCGAATAGATCGCCAATTTTTTTGTAGGGAAGCTTAAGCTGATGCCGACATAAATGCATGGATATCTGCCTAGGGAGAACACAATCGCGCGTTTGCGCTTTACCCAGAACATCTTCAGGTTTAATGCCAAAATATTCAGCCACCCCTTGGACGATGCGCTGAGGCGTTAGAGCCACCTGTTGCTCTTCAGTCAGCAGATCTGCAAGTATTTGCGTCACCATAGCCACTGTCAACTGTGAGTGATGTGTCTTGCCACTAGTTTGGTTCATGTGAGAGCGCAATATCAGGGCTTCTACCGCCTTATTTAGGGACTTTGTGGATCCAAACGAATCTAACAAGAATTCCATGACTTTAGGATGCAACAGAAAATGGTGAGCCTCAAGCTTCGCGGTTAAAATCTTAGCCGCTTCCTCTCTAGATGGATTTTCTAATGACAGAACGATTCCCCATTCAAAACGACTAACCAGACGCGGTTCTACAAATTGCAGCTCCCCAGGAGGACAATTGGCACTTAAGATGATCTGCTTCCCAGCGATATGTAAAGCATTAAACGTATGAAAAAACTCCTCTTGGGTTGTCCCTCGACGTGAAAAGGCATGCACATCATCAATGATCAATACATCACTTTTACGATATATTTGCCGAAAAGCGCTCATCTCCCCTGCTCTGATCGCAGAAACCACATGATCCGTAAAGCAATTAGCCCCAGAATAAATGACATTGAGGCCCCGCTGCCGCAACGCATGCGCTGTGGCCATGAGTATATGAGTCTTCCCTGAGCCACACCCTCCGTGAATATACAAAGGATTTAAGGTGGATACAATAGCCTCATCTTGTGCGTTGGATGTCACCCCAGCAATTTGATTGAAAATGCAGCTGACGAGTTGGTTTGCCTCAATGGGCACAAAATTAGCAAACGTGCAGTGGGGATCGAGATTGTCAAAAGCCAACGCAAAAGCTGGCTTCACAATTTCTCCTGTTTCCTTTGCTTTTGATGAGCGATTTTTGCTTTTCGGAGCTACATTGGCAATGGACAGATGAACTTTTATGCGCTTTCTATTGTTGTTGTAAAGGCTAGTTTGCACCTTTTGTCGCAGATGTTCTTCAAACCACATAGCTTGAAACGCATCACTCGCTTCTAAATAGAGATTGCATGCATCAAAGCGAATGACATTTAGGGGTTTCAACCATTTCTGGACGGTTTCGCTCCCCAACTCAGCTTCTTGTGCTTCAACAAACTTTTCCCAAGCATTCATATAAATTTCGACTCAAGGCTCAATTTAAAATTAAAGCATAAAGAATAAAGGATTAAGGATAAAGGGTAAAACATTTGAAAGAAAATTCTTCGCGTTGCCTTCGCTTGCTTCGCAACCTTCGCATTCAAAAAGTGCGTCACTCTAAGATGATCCATTTTTTTCTGGAAGATATGCCTCTTAAATGGTATGGATTATACCACTAAATATTTATTGGGATACACAATCATGAAAACATTATCGAAGACTTTTTTAAGATGCGCACTATTTGGATCTCTTTTGCCTTTTATCGTTGTCAATGCACAAAGCATTAGCTCATCTAAAAACAAATACGCAAATATTCCACCACAAAGTGAACAAGCAAAGCTTGTCGATTATGTATCCGATTTTCCGTATGATTTATACACCGTGTGTACGGTGGAAAATCAAGAAAAGTTTTATATTGATGATCCACAAGATTCAATTAAATATTGGCTCACACAAGGGCAAGCATGGGAACCATATATCGTTGATCTGCTGAAACATTATATTAAACCCGACTCTTGCGTGGTTGATGCAGGGGCTCATATTGGAACTCACACCATCGTGATGGCACATTCCGTCGGCAAAAATGGGCGCGTCGTTGCCTTTGAGCCTCAACTTAAAATTTATCGCGAACTTGTCATGAATGCGCGCTTGAACAACTGCCCAAATATTGATTGTTATCGCTGTGCTATAGGCAATGAACACAAAACAATTGAAATGAATAAATCGGTAGCTGGTTTTGAAGGCGGCACAGGAATCGGTGCAGGAGGTGACATCGTGGAAATGCACCCTTTAGATAGCTTTAATCTGCAAAATGTTTCGCTAATGAAAGTTGACGTTGAAGGATCTGAAGATGCTTTTCTCGATGGAGCTACCAATACCATTTTGCAAAATCGCCCCATTATCATTATTGAAATTCAGGGTGGATGGGATTATGACACAGCCCCACAAAATATTCGAGATAATATAACACGAACAAAAGATAAGCTTGACGCCTTGAACTATACGGTCAAGAAAGTTTCTCCTCATGACTACTTGGCCATACCTATGAACCTATCCCGATAAAATTTTTACTCGACAAGGACGTGAAAATGATAAAAAAAAATTCGATCAATTTTATTGGAGTTGCATTACTGACATGCTTTTTCCCATATGAACCCGCTAATGCAAACAACGTTATAAATTCATATGACATTTCCACAAACATTCCCCCACAGGAGGGGCAAGAAAATCTCATCAATTTTATTTCTACTTTTCCTTATGATTTATACACTATTTACAGTGTTGAAAACAGAAACAAATTCTATGTCGATGATCCTCAAGATTCGATTAAGAATGTACTTGTACATGGAATGGTATGGGAACCTTATATAGACGATTTGCTGCAGCAATATATTATACCTGGATCCTGTGTGGTTGATGCAGGGGCTCACATTGGAACCCACTCCATTGTAATGTCACAGGCAGTCGGAGCAAATGGGCGGGTGGTTTCATTCGAACCCCAGCTTAAAATTTATCGAGAACTTGTTATGAATGCACGATTAAATCAATGCATAAATATAGACTGCTATCGCTGCGCTTTAGGCGATGAGCAAAAAACGATAGAAATGAACCAAATATTTCCACATTATGAAGGATGCACCAGGATCGGCAATGGGGGTGATAGTGTGGAAATGTACCCCTTAGATAATTTTAATCTGCAAAATGTTTCACTTATAAAAGTTGATATTGAAGGCTCTGAAGATGCTTTTCTTGATGGGGCTACCAATACAATTTTGCAAAATCGTCCTGTTATCATTATTGAAATTCAGGGTGGATGGGATTTCGATACAGCCCCTGTAAATATTCAAGAAAACATAATTCGAACAAAAAATAAATTAAAGGCTCTGGGTTATAGTGTCGAAAAAATATCTGCCCACGATTATTTTGCTGTGCCAATATGAAGCTATCCCACTAAAATTTATGTTCACTTCCGAGTTCTTTTCGCGCCGGTTGCAACTCCATGCAATAGGCAATATTAAGTCAATATAGCCCATCGCATGGCGTTGCAACCAGCACAGAAAATAATCTCGGAAGTGAGCATAAATTTTAGTGAGATAGCTTCATGGGCTATAAAGAAAAGCTTAATTGGCTATACTTTTCAAATAGAAAATAGAAATAAACAAAATGAGCTGTAAATGTTAGGTGCTCTAATGCGAATTCTCTAGCATTTGTGGCTATTTGTCGAGCTTGTTCGTCATATTTTTGAGCCCAAAGTAATTTCTCGATTAAATCATCTAGATTGCTCTTTACCGGAATATAATGAACGTATGGTATCAAATTACCGGAATACCACTGAATCCAGCGCGATTCTGGGATGAAAACAAGAGAATTAGAAAAAAAGCGCCACCCAGAACAGCTAAAAGCTGATACATTTCCATGTATCTGCATTTGATATTTATATGAAAATATTTCTTCATAATCAATCCAATCGCCTCTAAAGTTCTTCAAATATGGCACGCTGCGATCTTCGTTTTTAAATAAAGTAAATTTAGCATCTAGTACATCAGGAAATTCTAAAGATAACTCACAGAGCTTCACCCTAGAAAATAAATGTGTATTGGAAGCAGTCATAATATTCGTTGAATAATCCAACGCATCTTGGTCGATAGATCCGCGCCAGATCAATTTGTTCTTCTTAAAAGCCCAAGGACAAACGTATCGCGTAATGTCTTTCTTATTTAGCACTTGATATCGTTCATTAACGGCCTCATAGTCTGGTATTAAAATACAATTCCGGCTGTTAACCGATCTCGACATAACGAACATTGGCAATTTTTTATATAACTCAGGGAACTCAACGATTCCATCATGCATAAAAATAAAAAAAGTTACATTAGGGATTTCCGCTAATTTGCAAAGTTTTTGAAAAAAAATCAGATATGAATTAATTCTGACTTCAATGCAAGGGTGATTAATTTTTTTTTCCACAGAAACAACATTATTATCGATGGAAAATTTTACAATAAAATGCTCAGGAACAGATTGGTTAAAAAGTTCGTTAATTTCGGTGAGCGATATATCGACTTCTTTTAAATAATTTAAATCCCGTTCAATTTGTTTTAACATCCATTTGGGACAGTTCTCGATTTCCTTTTTAAAAAGAATAGGATCTATTGAAAAAAGAAGTTGGTTAAAAGAAAAGCATGCAAGAAAAACAGCTACAAACAACGTATACCGAACGTGATTCAAAAGTTGGTATTTCAAGCACCCCAAAACCCCGGGGATCAAAAATAGCAACCGTTCCCGCATTGACTTAATCTTGGGTCGCTTGCGATATTTGATCCCCGGATATTTTCGCGCAGCTGTAAATACCAACTTTTGAATCACGTTCGGTATACACTTCATGATTTACCTATAATCTGCTTCCACCATAATCTTGAGGAGCTCTTGAAAACTGGTTTTAGGTTTCCATAGAAGTTTTTTTTCTGCTTTGTCCGGCTTACCTAGAAGGAAGTCCACTTCACTTGGGCGGAAATAATGGGGGTCTACTCGAACGATGGTCTGCCCTGTGGCTTTGTCTATTCCCTTTTCCTCAACACCTTTCCCCTGCCACTCAATGTCAATTCCCAGTGCGTTGTAAGCAAGCTCGACAAATTCACGCACTGAGTGCGTTTCGCCTGTGGCAATCACATAATCATCCGGTTTATCTTGCTGCAGCATTAACCACATCGCTTCTACATAATCTTTTGCGTATCCCCAATCTCTTTTGGTGTCTAGATTTCCGAGCTCAAGAATTCCCTGCTTTTCGCGCTTGTATTGGCCAGCCGCCAAAGTTATTTTACGTGTCACAAAGGTTTCACCTCTTAAAGGTGATTCATGATTAAATAAGATCCCATTGCATGCGAAGATCCCATACGCTTCCCGATAATTCACTGTAATCCAATACCCATAAAGTTTGGCTACAGCATAAGGAGAACGAGGATAAAAGGGAGTCTTTTCAGTCTGAGGGGTTTCTTGTACAAGACCATATAATTCGCTGGTTGAAGCTTGATAAAATTTCACTTTTTTAGAAAGTCCTAACATTCGAATAGCCTCAAGTACTCGCAAAGGTCCTAAAGCATCGACATTGGCTGTATATTCAGGCATCTCGAAGGAAACTTTTACATGGCTCTGCGCAGCTAAGTTATAGATTTCATCCGGTAAGATGGTTTGGATTAACTGAGTAATACCAAGCGCATCTGTCATATCGCCGTAGTGTAGAATAACTTTATTGTTAGCGGGAAACATGGTTTCTAGTCGCCCTGTATTAGGCAAGGAAGCCGGTCTTATCACACCATGCACTTCATAGTTTTTGCTTAGCAAAAAACTCGATAGATAAGCCCCATCTTGTCCTGTAATACCAAAAATCAGCGCCTTTTTTTGAGGTATATTTCCTCCATCTTCACATTGAATGGGTATGATTCGACATAAACTTAATGTTAAACAAAAGAGAAGTAAGCAAGTAAAGGATGATTTCATGGATATCGAGTCTATTTTAAATGATTTTAATGCATAAATAATGTTTGTGGACTACTTTAAGACGTTATAGTCTGCTTCAACCATCATTCTCACTAGGTCTTGAAACTTCATTTTAGCTTGCCAGTGAAGCTTTCTTTCAGCTTTTGCAGCTTTGCCTATGATGAAGTTACTATCGGTTGGTCGATAAAATTTTGGATCGACTTTTACTATTGTGTTTCTATTATTTTTGTCTATGCCAACTTCATCGACACCTTTTCCAACCCATTCGATCTCTATATCTAATAGCTTGAAGGCCACTTCAATGAATTCACGCACCGAATGGGATTCACCTGAAGCAATAACAAAATCGTCAGGCTGATCTTGTTGTAGCATTAACCACATGGCTTCGACGTAATCTTGTGCATATCCCCAATCACGCTCGACGTCCAAGTTTCCGATATATAAGGTGTCTTGCAAGCCTAGTTTGTAGCGGGATGCTCCTAATGTAATTTTTCGGCTAACAAAATTTTCACCTCGTAGAGGTGATTCATGATTGAATAAGATGCCAGTGCAAGCAAAATATCCGTAAGTGTCTCGATAATTTTTTAATAACCAATAGCTACATAACTTTGTTACTCCATAGGGAGAGCATGGATTGAAGGGGGTTTCTTCCGATTGCGGTGTCTCTTGTGCCAGTCCATATAGCTCACTGGAAGTGGCTTGAAAGAAACGCACCTTTTTTTCACAGCCCGCTTGCCGGATGGCTTCTAAGATGCGCAAAGTGCCGAAACTATTGATATCGAAAGTTTCTAAAGGCATATCGAAAGAGGTTTTCACACTACTTTGGGCAGCTAAGTTATAAATTTCATCCGGCTGTATTTTCTGAATTAGCTGTAAAACCGTTTCATAGTTTGTGATATCGCCAAGATGTGAAAAAAAATGCTCATTTGAGGCCAACTTAACATGATGATAGTGGTGGCCAGGATAGATCCCAGAAACGATTGAATGGCGTGAAACGCCATGGACTTCATAGTTCTTATTTAACAAGAATTCCGCGAGATATGTGCCGTCCTGTCCTGTAGCTCCAAAAATCAAGGCTTTCTTAGGGAGTGGCTCGCCTTGTATCTGTTGATAACAAAAACAAAATAGAGTCAATGATAAAAAAAAATTAACAAGTGTTTGTTTCATGCTTACTAACCACAAGATTCGTTATGGATATTTTAATCACACAGGTTTAAGGCCTCTTTATACTTTCTATAGAGTGAGGGCGAATCTGTCATTAAGCCATCATTAGCAATAACATTTTTTTTATCTAGTACAATTTTCTTAGGTTTGATTAAGGAGAGATATTTAGGTTTGAGCGCTTTCCAATGATACTGAGAGACCCAATTGGGACCTGCTTTGGCCTTTTGCTGATAATAAGCATAGTTCTCATACACCTCACGCAAAGCTGCTTTGGCATCGTCTTTAGAACAATTAAACATATATCCGATATCTTGCTGTCCCATAAGAGTGTTATAGAGAGGGCTATCGTTAGCAGGCTCTAGAATTCTAGATGGGACCACTTTGACAAGACCTGACTTACAGACAGTAATTTGAGCGGTGTTTCTCGTTAAAATGCAAGGAATGCTTAAAGCCAAAGCTTCGCGGGGACAAAGGGAAAACCCCTCCCCTTTTGAGAGATTGACGAAGCAGTCAAAAGAATCTAAAAATTCGATGTATTGTGATTTGGTTAATACATCATGCGTAAATTCAATGTTTGAAACCCCTAATAATTCGATCAGAGCTTCACATTGCTCAACCATTCCAAAACGACTGTTGAGTTTAAGAACAACGTTGTCATCGTTCCCAAATTCTTCAGCAAAAGCTCTTATTAATAGCGGAAAATTTTTTCGTTCGTCACAACTCACTGTGGTGCCAAAAACAAAGGGAGCGCTAGGACGCACACGTCTAGGTTTTTGAAAATAATCATCAAGCGGCATAATGATGGGCAATTCAAAAATCGGAATTTGCACGCCGCAATCTTTATAAACCTTAACCAAATAGCTATCAGGGACAACCACCGCATCAAAATGTTGATTGAGAATTGCCACCCATTGATCGGCAATTTTGGTGGTTTCAAACATCGAATAGGCAATTTTAATCTTACTGTTAGGCACTTCCTTAAACATGGGATTCGTATGATGCCATAGTGGGTTGAACAAAATGCTTACAGTACCCGGGCTTTTATCGCGGTTAAAAACAATCGACTTCACCCGCTCGCTCAGACCTTCTAGGATAATACTAGAACTGACACAGTTGATTTTGAGATCATCTTTGAGAAGTTCCATCACACCGACGGGGATTTGCCCTAAGCCATCGGCTTGTCTAATATTGCCAACAACTGTTAGATCGTTATCGGCAATAATGTGCGGAACAACGACTAGTGTCGCCAAGAGCCACATTGCTAAAAAACATGTTGTCGAAAAGCGTTTCATATCAAATGCCTAGCGCGCTGAGTTTTTGCTTTTGCCTTTGGCCACAATAACCTGTGGGACTACTGGTTGAGATTTCAACGTCTTCGTTGTCCACCATTGCTGCAAGACACCCAAAAGCATCGATGAAAGCCAATAAATGTTCAAGCCAGAAGGGAAGCTATAGAACATGACGGTGAAAACCACTGCCATGATATTGCCCATGAACTGCTGCTGACGCTGCTGATCTGTCATCTGGTTTGGATCTTTGGGCGCTGTCGACATAAAGCGTTGTTGCAGCCACATCACCACACCTAGTAATATAGGAAGGAGGTGGAATTGATTTCCAATAAGGAATATGGGCCTACTCCAACTAAACAACACATCGGGAGCTGTTAAATTGTCAATCCACCCAGGAATGAAGCTGGCGCCACGCAATTCGAAAGTCGATTTCAGCAAATCGAACATTCCAATTAAAAATGGCATCTGGATCAATAACGGAAAGCATCCTGAAACAGGATTTACACCGCGCTCACGGTAGAGATTCATCACCTCTAATTGTGCTTTGCGAGGGTCTTTCTTATTGCGCTCTTGAATCGCTGCCACTTCAGGAGCTATTTGTTGCATGCGCACCATGGACTTAGTCGACCAAGCATTCAAGGGGTATAACATCACGCGCAAAGCAACCGTCAACAGAATGATTGAAAATGCCCAAGAGCCTGTCAGGGAATGGAAAAACTTCATTAGCACAAATAAAAATTTAGCAAAAGGCTCAGAGATGAAAGCAAACCATCCATGGAAACTTTGGCAGGCGATATAATCGGGATTATAACCTGTCGCTGGATTGGCATAGACTTCATCGACGGTTTTGAGGATGCTTTCTGCAAATGGCCCTGCAAAGACGCGAAAACGCGTTGTTCCACCAGAGCTCTTTAATGGCAGCATCAGCATATAACCAGGCATCGCTTCCGCTTCAAAACGGTCGTATTCTTGATCGATTTCAACCAATCTTGAAGGCACAACACCACCAGCAATGCGCTGTGCGCGATAGCCAGAATCTGTATCGGTAAGAGGATCTAAAATCATCCCCAAGAAGCCGTTCGAATTGCAAACCCAATCCAAACTTGTGGATGTCACCGTTGTGGCATCTTTAGGCAGGTCAATAACATCAACATCAGATTTATTGTTGCGTGTAATTCTATATTTTAACGTTGGTGCTGGAGCACCAGAAATCCACTCCACTTCAGGCACACCCGAAGTCAGCCATAATCCACGGCTGTCCCCTTCGATGGCGACCGTCAAATCGATGCAATAGGGCGCTTGTGCTTCACTAGCCACAGAATATGTTTTCGTAATGCGACGGTGTGCTTGGATAGCTTCAAAAACAATCGTATCTTTAGTAAAGCTCTTGACATCATAAACCATTTCAGCCGTTTCTGGATACTCTGAAACGATATTCAAAGCGTAATAACGAGGTTGTATGCGCACCGATTTGCGTTTATCTTTTTCGATGAGATCACGTCTAAGCAGGGGGTAATATCCCCCTAATTGCCCTTGCGTATGTTCTACATAGCTGTCTTTGCCATTTTGTCCAGGTGTATAAAAAGCGTGTGCTGGAAAGTATGCATTGTAGGGGTGTTGTGCGACCATATCGCGATCAAATTCAATTTCTTTAACCACGCTAAATTTGTCTTCTTTGCTTTCAAAGGGAAGGTTGATTTCAACTAAAGCTCCACCATAGTTTGAAAAGACCAGCTGTTGATAGGCGGTTTCTAAGACGAAGAACTTTTCGGCACCTTTTTGATTCGTGGTAAGCACAGCTTTTTGCTGCGGCTTTGCCACTAAGCCTGAAAGGCCTGACAAACTATCCAAAGGCTCAAGTAATTTGGCATCGGCGCGATAGATAGCTACAGGGGTATATCCCTCTGATGTTTTGACCAAAACAATCGCTTCGCTGATCATCGGCGGTGCTATCGACTTGTCATTTTTGATCTCCTTTAATAAGGAAACAATTTTTTCAGATACTATTTCGAGATGACCATCTGTGTATTCGCCCAAATAAACCTTTGCTGATGGCTCATGATCGACATGTGTGATCGTCAGAAGCTGTAGATCATACTTACCAAACTGGGGCAACTCTCCTATGCGCACCACATCTTTATCCGCTTGACGATAGACCACAGGCGATCCGATAGTTGCTGCCGGTGATGCGAGAGTTAGCTCAATAGGTTTATCATTGCTATTGATCGCTCTGGCATAGACTTTCTTAGGCAAATCTGTGGTCCAAGAGAGGGTTAGAGCGGCCTGATCATTTTGTACAGCGATAGAAAGAGGGTGCTTGGCTTCCGCATCGCTATAAAGGGTAACAGCAGGAAGAGCCGAAATTGCGGCTGTACGCTGCTGCACGTCTTGTCCCAACTGCTTCAAGCGATCTTCTTTCTTCGCCACCTGCTGTGCATTCCACTGCTGCACATGCTCCATATTTTGTTGATCGAAATACATGTTTACAAGAAAGAGTGATAACGAGAGCGCTAACACAAAAAATAGAGTACGTTTGTCCATATAATCTTTGTAGTTGGTATGTGATTAATCCTAAGAAATAACAATAAACAAGAGCCTGGCATCGCTGCCCATTGAATCCAACAAACCTACCACAAAATATATAATTTCCGGAAGCATAAACAAGAAGCCGTGAGTGACTTATCATTATTTGTAACGCGAAGGTCGCGTTCAAAAAGTGAGGTACTATAATTTGTTATGAGCCAAAAACGGTTCGTGCCTAGTTGTTTCAAAAATAAATATTGACACGCCGATATTGGTTTGTTATTTAGGAATCTACCAAAGAAGGAGCGTGTCATGTTGAATTGGGCATTAACTTTTCTGATCATTGCGATCATTGCAGCTGTCTTGGGTTTTGGTGGGATTGCCGGCACTGCCACAGAAATCGCCAAGGTGCTTTTCATTATCTTTATTGTGCTTTTCTTGATTTCGCTAGTTTCAGGCTACAGGCGCAGATAATAAACACCTCAACAGGCGGGTAAAACATGTTACATTGGGCATTAATTTTCTTGGTGATTGCACTTATTGCAGGTGCACTTGGATTGCGCGGAGTGGCAGGTACTGCAGCGGAGATTGCCAGGGTTTTGCTTTACATCTTCTTGGTGTTGTTTTTAGTCTCTCTCGTTCTATCGCTTTTTGCCATCATTTAACAAAAAGCCATATTAATGGACATGGACTCATTGGACGACTTGGACGAATTGGACTAACTGGACAGGCTGTCCAATTTGTCCAGGTAGTCCAATTCGTCCAATTCGTCCATGTCCAATGGGGGCTGGTCAAAATTAGCTAAGCTGTTTAGCTTCGATAATTTCTACTTTTTCTACAGGTACATTTTCGAATGGGCCCTTCGTCGATGTTTTGACTTTTCTGATTTTATCAACCACATCCATGCCATCGATCACTTGACCGAAAACGCAATAGCCATAATCGCGTGATGTTTTACCTCGGAAATTCAACATTGGATTATCCACTACGTTAATAAAAAACTGTGCAGTCGCACTATTGATATCTGAAGTACGCGCCATGGCGATTGATCCACGCTTATTGGTCAAGCCATTATCAGCTTCGTTTTTAACTGGAGCATGTGTTGGCTTTTGCTGCATATCAGCAGTAAAACCGCCACCTTGAATCATAAAGCCATCGATCACACGATGGAAAATTGTGTGGTTATAAAAACCTTCATTGACATACTGAAGCACATTTTTTACTGTTTCAGGAGCTTTATCAGCATAAAGCTCAACTTTTATGTCACCTTGGGTAGTTTTAAACAATACCACCGGATTTTTTGTTGGATTGGTCATTTTTTGATTTTCCTCTGAAGTTGTTGCAAAACAAAGTCCCGTTATGCCCATCATTAGCATGGCTACAAAAAAACTGAATCGATTCATATTAGCTTTCTCATCTGTTAATGTTAATAATGTTCAATCTTTTAAGAAAGAAGACTAGTTGTCTTCATCCTCTTCTTCAAAATCTTCTTCGTCGAAGTCAAACTCTTCTTCGTCTTCAAATTCACCTTGTGACGCTTGCATAAACTGCATCAATAAGCACATATCAGCAAGGATGCGCGCTTGCTTTTCTTTGCTTAATGTTTTGATATTTTTCGTATGTCCTAGCTCCGCTTCTAAGCTATTCAAGACACATAAAATAATATCAGCTTCTCCATTGTAATCAGGTTCTTTAGCCACATCCCCGATTTCGGTTTTGAGATTTTTAATTAGTAACTTTGTATCGTTGATTGGAAAATCCTCGAGAAATTCCAGGGGATTTGCGAGATCCATATAATATATTCTCCTGAATAATATAGTTGGTATACACACCTTACAAGGGGCCCGATCTTATGCTAATAGGTTGTTTTTTTCAACTCTTTGTAATAGCTTATTTTTGCAAAGCTCCAGCATTTTCAATATTGTCTGTTAGAAAATTAGGCACTTGCGAAATCGCCAGCCGCTGTTGCTGCAACGAATCGCGGTAACGCACTGTCACAGTTTGGTCGGTAAGAGTTTGTGTATCCACTGTAAAACAAAACGGTGTGCCCGCTTCATCCATACGCGCATAACGCTTGCCTATGGTTTGTTTGACATCCAATTGCACATTCCACTTTTTACGCAGTTCTACATACAAATTGCGCGCAATTTCTGGCATGCCGTCTTTATCGACCAAAGGAAAGATGCCAGCTTTTACCGGGGCCATGCGCGGATGAAATTTCATCACCACCCCACTAGGTCTCCCTGGATCATCGGTATATGCTTCACATAATAAAGCCAAAACCCCACGATCTGCACCGGCTGAAGGCTCGATGATATGTGGAAAATAGCGTTCATTTGTTTCTTGATCGAAGTATTTAAAACGGTCGTCCTGTCCTGAGTGGGAAGCGTGTTGTCTTAAATCGTAGTCGGTCCGATGAGCAATCCCTTCTAATTCGCCAAAACCTGGATCTGTGAATGGAAAGCGATATTCGATATCGCTACTTCCTGCCCCTTCTTTAGCATAATGAGCTAACTCATCTTTAGTTTGTTCACGTAAGCGCAAATTTTGACTAGAAATGCCAATCGATTGCCACCAATTGTAACGTTGCTTGCGCCAAAAATCATACCAAGCATGCGCTTCACTTGGTTTAGTAAAAAATTCAATCTCCATTTGTTCGAATTCGCGAGAACGGAAGATATAATTGCGTGGTGTGACTTCGTTGCGGAAGGCCTTACCAATTTGTGCAATACCAAAAGGGATTTTTACGCGACTTGTATCAATCACGTTGCGAAAGTTGGCAAAAATACCTTGGGCTGTTTCAGGGCGTAAATATGCGATGGCAGATGGATCTTCTAAGGCTCCTACGAAAGTTTTAAACATCAAATTAAATTGACGCGGCTCTGTGAGAGTGCCAGCTTGCTCCACATCTGGTCCAACGACCTCTTTTTGCAGTTCGCTAGCTAGTCCAACATACGGCTGTAGTTCAGCCAAAGGAATTAACTCCCCTCCACCCTTCTTCTTAACAAGCTTTTCTGCTTTTTTTGTCCAAACAGCTAGCGCATCGTCGCCCTCAAGCACAGCCAGCACCCCCAAAGCCTTTTGTTGTCCTTGCTGCATCGCCACCACTGCACCGCACAGCAGATGATCAGCGCGATAGCGATTTTTTGACTCTCTGCAATCGACCATCGGATCGCTAAAGCCACCTACATGTCCGGAAGCCACCCATACTTTAGGATTCATGACGATGGAACAATCAACACCCACCATTTCGATGAGGTTACCATTGATCCCCATGACGGGCGCGCGCACAATATCATGCCACCAGGCATCTTTGATATTGCGTTTGAGCTCGACCCCTAATGGACCATAATCCCAAAAGCCATTCAACCCTCCATAGATCTCAGAAGATTGAAAAATAAATCCGCGTCGTTTGCATAGAGCAACAAGTTTTTCCATTTTTCCGGAAGTTTTGACTTCAGCCATGATATTTAAACCTTCATTCAGTGGTAAATTAAGCTTAAAAACATACCAGGCTAAGTAGATAGAATGCAACAGGGAAGTATCATCAAACTTCTTCTGTTTTTATAATAGATGTGTTAACATCTTCCTTTTACATTTTAAGGACATATGGTTTCTGCAAGCAACATTTCCATGCAATATGGCGGCAAAATATTATTTAAAAATAGTACGCTGCAACTTTTACCCAAAAACCACTACGGCTTAGTAGGTCCTAACGGTTCTGGTAAATCTACCTTAATCAAAGTCATCACTGGAGAGCTTATCCCTGATCAAGGTGACATCGCCATCCCCTCCCAAATGACCATCGGCACTCTCAAACAAGACCATTTTATCTATGACAAAGTCGCCATCCGCGACGTCGTTGTGATGGGCAAACAGCGCTTATGGCAAGCGATCGAAAAAAAAGAGCTCCTCTTACAAAAGAGCGAATTCAATGATGACGACTGCCATCAATTGGCTGAATTCGAAAAAGTGATCGAAGAATTCCAAGGGTATTCTGCTCATAGCGCTGCCGCCCAAATTCTCGATGGTCTCGGCATCCCTAACCATGTGCATGATAAACCGATGCATATTTTGTCCGGGGGACACAAGCTGCGCGTCTTACTCGCTCAGCTGCTTTTCAGCGCGCCTGATGTCCTTTTACTAGACGAACCGACCAACCACCTCGATATCTTTTCCATACGTTGGCTTGAAGGCTACCTACGCGATTTTTCCGGCACAATACTCTTGAGTTCTCACGACAGGCACTTCCTAAATGCCGTCTGTACACATATCGTCGACATCGATTACGGCATCATCACCACCTACGTTGGCAACTACGACGCCTTTGAACAAAAGAAACTTGATGTCAGTGTTTTGAAAGAAGCTCAACTCAATAAGCAGGAAAAGCGCAAAGACGAGATGATGGACTTCGTCAAACGCTTCGGCGCCAAAGCGACCAAAGCCGGCCAAGCGCAATCGCGCATGAAAATGGTCGAAAAGCTTGAAGCCTCCATGGAAGCACTTGTGCAACAACCAAGTGCGCGGCGCTATCCGAAATTCACTTTCGATCTATGCCGGCAACCGGGCGCAACAGTGTTAAAGATTGACAACATCGGCAAAAGTTTCGGTGAAAAGCGTGTTTTAAATCATGTCACCTTAGAAATCGAACGCGGTGAGCGCGTCGCTTTTGTAGGTGCCAATGGCATTGGAAAATCCACTTTGCTTGAAATCCTCATGGCCCATCTACAGGCAGACAAGGGTACATTCACCTGGGGCTTCGAAACACATTGTGCCTATTTCCCTCAAGACCACGCACGCGAAGTACATGGTAAAATGACACTGCTCGATTGGCTGGGACAATACGATAGCACCGCTACACGCGAAACCCTCCAAAAAGTGTTAGCGCGTTCCCTCTTTTCTGGCGATGATGTAGGCAAATTCATCTCGATCCTCAGTGGTGGAGAAACAGCGCGTCTAATCATTGCCAAGATGATGCTGATCAAACAAAACGTGCTTATCTTTGACGAACCTACGAACCACCTCGATATGGAAGCCATCGAAGCTCTATTAAAAGCCTTAGAAAACTATCCTGGAACCATTTTGTTCGTCAGCCACAACCGCTATTTCGTCGAAAAACTTGCTACCCGCGTCATTGAAATGACACATGAGGGAGT
>JABDFJ010000006.1 GCA_013286645.1 Chlamydiota bacterium
CTGGTGATCCCAATCGATGGAGGCCTTGAGTACCTCATACCCTAAATGCTTTAGCTCTTGCACAAGCCAATCTTTTTTATTTTTTATATCCAAGCCCAGCCATTCCTTATCAGCATCAGTGAAGTGCTCAACTACCGCGGGATGATTTTCCGCATTGGATGTGATGTGGATGTCGTGTTCGCTAAAGTAGAAACCTGCTGTTTCACCACCTTTAACATGTTGATCGATTTTATTCCGAAAAGCATCTAACTTTTCGGCAATATGCTGCGTTCTTTGAGGAACATCCCCGCGCTTAAAATAATGAGAGATTTCCTGATATGTGGCAGAATTAACTGGGGGCAATGACATAAAATTTCTCCTTGGTTTTATTATATTTTAAAGCGGGCATTTTGTACAGAGCTCGGCAAGTGGGCCAACCACCCTTCCAATGCGCCAGATATGTTATCAAAGTGCTGGTTGATGATAGGCGCCATCACCTCTATTGCTTTGCCGTAAACGCTGTGGGATGCCCCTTGGGCAAAGGCAAGGGCACGGGCAAGGGCACGGGTTTTTTTAGCGGAAACTGCTGTTAAAAAAAGCATCGCCTTGATCTTAAAGTTACAATTTTGTATACTTAGAAGTAACAAGGGGATGAAACATGGCTCAAACCGCCCGAATTTCTCAAAGAAGCGATTATCTTATTCAAGAAATAGGTGTCCTTACCCAAAAGAGCAAAATCGAGATTATTGAATCTGCACTTGAAACCTATCGACATCATGAACGTATGCGTTTATTTAATGAGAGTTACAACATGCTCGCAAAAAATAAGAACGCATGGAAAGAGGAAATGGAGGAACGCAAAGCCTTAGAAGGCACTTTGGAAGATGGTATTGAAGAAGATTAATCCCCAACAAGGTGAAATTTGGCTATTTGATCCAGATCCTGTCAAAGGCACCGAGATTGGAAAAAAAATTCGCCCTGCTTTAATCATTTCTTGTAATGAACTCAATGCAGGATCCTCCGGTTTAATTATCATCATCCCCTTAACGAGTAAAAATAAAAAAATTGCTTCGCATGTAAAAATTGAACCACCCGAAGGGGGGCTTACTGCTCCTAGTTTTATCATCTGTGAGCAAATACGCTCCATCACCAAGGAAAGATTAATAAAAAAAGTAGGAGAAATTAAAGATCTTTCGATCTTACGACAAGTCCATTCCTGGATCCTGGACCTTATCTGGCTGTGATCTATTAGAAACTTCCTTTGATAAAATACCTCTCCTGCTTTAAGATACGCATAGTATTCCATAAAAAAATTTAAACTTGTCAAAGGAATGTTATGCGCGAATCTATTTTTTCTGCCACCATCCGGGTATTTCTCCTCGCTTTCTTTGGAGTCATTGGCCTCATCCTCGGCGTTGTAGTGATCGCTGCCATTGTCGGAGCCTCCACAACCGCCATCGATGGCGCTCCTCAAATCGATTACAAATACACCCCAGAAATTTTGGCTAATGCTAAGGGTGTGCGCAAAGAACTATCCAAAGATGCGCCAGTCATTCTGCAACTCAATATCAAAGGCGTGATTGGACTAGACAATCTGACGCAACACAGCGTAGGACAACAATTGCTCGAATCGCGCGAACGTGTTCTAGACGACCGCGTCAAAGCAATCCTGCTTTATATCGACTCCCCAGGCGGCACCGTGGTCGATGCCGATGGGATCTACCGCGAAATAAAAAAGTACAAAGAAATCCATAAAACTCCCGTCTATGCTTACGTCGATGGGTTGTGCGCCTCCGGCGGAATGTATATCGCTTCCGCAGCAGATAAAATCTACGCGAGTGAAACAAGCCTAGTTGGCAGTGTAGGCGTCATCTTGCCAAGCATCCTCAACTTTTCACAACTCCTGGATAAAGTGGGAGTCCAATCCTTAACACTCTATGATGGAAAAGGCAAAGACAACCTCAACCCACTCCGCCCATGGGTTAAAGGGGAAGAAGACAACATCAAAAATGCGATCGACTATTACTATGGCTTGTTCGTCAATGTCGTCACCTCAAATCGCCCACAAATGGACAAAACAAAGCTGATCGATGTCTATGGAGCAAATGTCTATCCAGCTGTACAAGCGCAAGAGTTTGGCTATATCGATGAAAGCAATGCCAACCTCCAAAATACCCTAAAACTATTAGCCGAGAAAATTGATATTAAAGATGACTACTATCAAGTTGTCTCCCTAGAAAATAAAAGCTGGCTTTCGCAGCTCTTTAAAGAAAAATTCGAACTCTTCAGTGGACACATCACCCACCAGATTGAATTAACTCCTGACCTACATCCTAATCTAATGGGACAATACCTCTATTTATATAGGCCATAGCAAAAAAAATAGCCCCATGGACGAAATCGACAATGAAAAAGACAAAAATTGTCCTTTTCGTCCATAATGTCCATGTGAGATAATTGCAGCAGTGACAATATATTTTTCGAATATTTAGATTAAGCTTCAATCTAAATACTGAGACTTGATACACCCGGTGCTTTACCCCTGAAAGGGGTAACGGCTTGTAGCCCAGGGTAAGCGACAGCGCAACCCTGGGAGATTTATATTAGATATTGTACCCCAGAAAGGGGTACGGGCATGCTATGTGCGTTTTTGACCAAAAGTGGCCCGCACCCCTTTCAGGGGTGCAATATTGTATTCTTATACCCAGGGTTACGCTGTCGCTCACCCTGGGCTACAAGCCGTTACCCCTTTCAGGGGTAAAGCACTGAGCGCATCAATCCTCAGGACAATGTTCTGAGGATGCTAGCTTGAATACACTCTTACTGGCGAATATCGGAAATCTGCTAATCATTGCTAAATAATATTTTTTTTTGACAGCGAATTCGCTTCTAGAGCGCCATTTTACTTATGCAATCGTCTCATGTAGCCATAACGTCCACCCCCTTACGAGAACTTATATGCAAAAAATATTCATCCTTGATGCTTCTGGATACCTCTTTAGCTCCTACTTTGCCATACGCAACATGACAAATAATAAAGGGGAATCCACCAATGCGCTCTATGGCTTCATCCGTTCAGTCTTGAAGCTGATCAAAGATTTTGCCCCCACCCATATCGTGGCTGTTTTCGATGGACCCCACAACGCCAAAAAGCGCGAAGCCATCTATCCTGCCTATAAAGCACACCGCTCCGCTGCCCCTGCAGATCTCCCTTATCAAATCGACTGGGCCCGCGAATTTTGTGGTCTCATGGGCATCCCGCTCCTCAACATTCCTGAAGTCGAAGCCGATGATACCATGGGCAGCATCGCCGCCTGGCTAGATCAACACGCTGCCACCGCCTACCTATGCACCAGCGATAAAGACATGTGTCAACTAGTCAAAGAGCACATTCTTATCCTCAACACGCGCAAAGACAACCTCATCATCGATGCCGCTGAAGTTGAAAAAATCCATGGCGTCCCCCCCTCCCAAATGATCGATCTTTTGTCTATGACAGGCGACACATCTGACAACATCCCTGGGCTGCCTGGCATCGGACCCAAAACTGCCGCCGCTTTATTGAAGCAGTTTGGTTCCTTAGATAGCCTGATCGCGCGCGTAGATGAAGTCGTAGGAGATAAAAAACGGCAAGCGATTGTGGACAACATCGACAAAGCGCTGCTAAGTCGGCAACTAGTAACTATCGATCTCCATGTAGATATTCCTCATGACACAGAGTTTTATCGCCTTAAATCGCCAGAACTTCCTCAATTGAAGGCCTTTTATACACAGATGAATTTCAACTCTTTGCTTAAAGAGTTAGATTCCTCCACCCCCTCAAAAACTACTGAAGCCCCACTTTTAAGTCATCCAGGTACAACAAACGACCTACTTCCTCCGTTAGAAAACTACCACTTGGTTGATGATGAAAAAAGCCTGCAGGAGCTACTCACCCTTTTGCAAACCCAAAGAGAAGTGTGCTTCGATACCGAAACAACATCGGTCCAACCCCTGAATGCCGAGCTCATCGGCCTCGGCTTTTGCATCAAACCACAAACGGCCTGGTATGTGCCTACCAATGGCAATTTAGGACTCAACCGCGTGCTCGAAGCCTTTAAGCCGCTCTTTGAAAACCCTGCCATCGGGTTTTATGGACATAATGTCAAATACGATTACCATGTACTCAATAACTATGGCATTAACGTTGCAAATCTTTGCTTTGATACTATCCTTGGCTCCTATGTGCTGAACGCACATCACCGTCAACACTCCCTAGATGCCCTTTCTTTGCAGTACTTTGGTAAGACGAAAATAGCGATCCAAGAACTGCTCGGTAAAGGCAAAAACACCATTACCATGCGTGAAGTCCCCATCGAGAAAGTATGCACTTACTGCTGCGAAGATGTCGATTACACCTGCCGCCTAAAGAAAATCTTCGAAAGCGAGTTGCGCGATCGGCGCTTAGATAAAGTCCTATATGACATCGAACTTCCTCTGCTTAAAGTCCTCGCAGGCATGGAAAGACATGGCATCTTTATCGACATCACCTGCTTACAAAAAATGTCGCAACATATCAACACGCACATCCACCGCATCAGCCAAGAGATCTATGCCCTAGCAGGAGAAGAGTTTAATCTTAACTCTCCAAAACAACTCAGCCACATTCTTAAAGACAAGTTGCAGATTCCTCTCCCCAAAAAGACCGCCACCGGCTTTTCTACCAACGCCGACGTGCTCGAATCCCTAGAACACAACTACCCCATCGCAAGTCTGATCTTAGAATATCGCACGCTAGAAAAACTACGCTCCACTTACGTTGAAAATCTTCCACACGATGTCTCCCCCGCCACTCAACGCATCCACTGCACTTTCAACCAATCTGTAGCCGCTACCGGCAGACTTTCCTGTCAAGATCCTAACCTCCAAAACATTCCGGTGCGCACAGAAATTGGACGCGAAATAAGAGAAGCTTTTCGTCCTCAATACCCCGGCTGGAGCTATTTAGCGGCAGACTATTCGCAAATAGAACTGCGCATCCTTGCCCATCTAAGCGAAGATCCCAATCTCATCAAAGCTTTCAATAACAATGAGGACATCCATCAATTCACCGCTTCCATCATGTTCAACGTACCTCTCTCCGAGGTCACCAAAGAACAACGCTATCAAGCCAAAGCTGTTAACTTCGGCATCATCTATGGTCAACAAGCCTTTGGTCTCGCTCAAGAACTCAAAATTGATGTCAGAGAAGCCGCAGCCTTCATCGACATGTACTTCAAACGCTACACGCACGTGAGAGATTTTATTGAAAGCTGCAAAACCAAAGCCCGCCAGACGGGCAAAACAGCCACCTTCATTGGACGTGAGCGTGCCCTGCCGGAGATTACGAGCAAAAATGGACAACTACGCCTCTTTGCCGAACGTTTGGCTGTTAATACACCTGTGCAAGGTACCGCTGCCGATCTCATTAAACTAGCCATGTTGAAGATCAATGAAAAGCTTTCTAATAAATCACTACAAGGCTATATGGTATTACAGATCCACGATGAATTGATCTTTGAAATCCCTGACGATGAAATCGAAATTTTTACGCCCCTCGTCAAAGAAGCTATGCAAAACGTATTTCAGCTAAAAGTTCCTTTAATTGTTGATATCGCACTTGGCAAAAATTGGAAAGAATGTTAATGTTATGTAAAGTAGCCGTAACAGGTGCTCTTTCGTGTGGCAAATCTTCGACTTGTCGCTTTTTTAAAGAACTTGGAGCTTACGTTGTAAGCGCCGACGAAATCGTTCACCAATTGTTACTGTCTCCCAAAACATCACTAGGCCAACAGATCGTCACTCTTTTAGGTGAAGATATTGTCGTGGATGGCCGGATCAACCGAAGCGCTATTGCTAAAAAGGTTTTTAACGATCAACAATTATTGCAATCCTTAGAAAAACTCCTTCATCCTGCTGTGTTGCATGAAATCGATAGACAATATCAACAGGTAAATGACCGAGGTAACTTTGCTCTTTTTATCGCTGAAATCCCTTTACTCTTCGAGATCAATAGTGAGAAACGTTTTGATTATACGATCGCGGTCGAGGCCCCTGAAGAACTATGCCGGCAGCGTTTCACGGCAGCCACAGGCTATGGAAATGATGAATTTGATAAAAGAATGTCACGCCAACTACCCTCTGCAACTAAAGCGCAGCGTGCCGACTTTGTCATCCAAAATAACGGCAGCATGGAGCAAATGCATCATGCTGTGGACCACCTTTATAATAAACTCATTTCGTCTACCAATAGATGAAAGTGCCTTTTTCTTTAAACTATTACAATTGAGGAGTTTGATTCTTTAATGAATCCAGATAACCCTTCTACAGAGCCATCTTCAAACGTTGAAGAGCATGGTGTTGCCTCAGAACGAGAACCTACTGAACAACATCCCGCTGCCCATACTGGGACTTATGAAATCACCAAAATCGCTGAAATCCAGCGCATGAACATCGACCAACTTAACCAGTTCGGCAAAAAAATCGGCTTGCGCCACTTGGGCTCCCTTACCAAATCGCAAATGGTCTTCGAGATCGTAAAAGCGATCTCCGAAAAACCAAACGAAGTCCTCTATGGCGAGGGTGTGCTCGAAATCCTTTCCGATGGCTTTGGTTTCTTGCGTTCTCCCAACTATAACTACCTTCCCTCAGCCGAAGATATCTACGTTTCTCCTGCCCAAATCCGTCGCTTCGACCTAAAAAAAGGCGATACGCTTTGTGGAACAATTCGTCCTCCCAAAGAAAAAGAGAAATACTTCGCCCTGCTAAAAGTCGATAGCATCAACGGTAAACCACCAGAGAAAGCCAAAGAACGCATCCTCTTTGAAAACCTGACACCGCTCTATCCAAATAAGCGCATCGTCATGGAAACAACCAAAGATAAATTATCCACACGCGTGCTCGACCTAGCGGCTCCTATTGGCAAAGGGCAACGTGGCTTGATCGTGGCGCCACCACGCACAGGTAAAACAATTATCCTGCAAAATATCGCCAACTCCATCGCCACAAATAACCCAGAAATCATCCTCATTGTCCTGCTCATCGACGAACGCCCTGAAGAAGTCACCGACATGCAGCGCATCGTTAAAGGTGAAGTCATCGCTTCCACCTTCGACGAACCCCCAGAAAGGCACGTCCAAGTGGCCGAAATGGCTATAGAGAAGGCCCGTCGCTTGGTTGAACATGGCAACGATGTTGTCATCCTACTCGACTCCTTGACACGCCTAGCACGCGCTTACAACACCATCCAGCCCCATTCTGGTAAAATCCTCACTGGTGGTATCGATGCTAACGCACTCCACAAGCCAAAACGCTTCTTCGGTGCAGCCAGAAATATCGAACAAGGTGGCTCGCTGACGATCATCGCTACTGCCCTGATCGATACAGGATCGCGTATGGATGAAGTGATCTTCGAAGAATTCAAAGGCACAGGTAACATGGAATTGGTGCTAGACCGTCGTCTCGCCGACCGCCGCACCTACCCTGCTATCGACCTCATTAAGAGCGGTACCCGTAAAGAAGAACTTCTCTACCATCCTAGTGAACTTGAAAAGATCTACCTGCTGCGTCAAGCTGTGGCTGACCTAGCAGCAGTCGATGCCATGAATCTGCTGCTTGGCCGCTTGAAAAAGACCAACAGCAACGTTGAATTCTTGTTATCGATGAAAGACTAAACGTACATATTCAGGGAGTGTGTAGTTCTCGTGCCCGTGTGCGTGCCCGTGCCCGTGCCCGAAAGAAGATTGGGAATGAAAACGTGATTGGCAGGGTTGAAAGGTTTTCAGTTCTAAAGATAGCGTGTAGATTAATTCGGGCACCGGCACGGGCACGCACGCGGGCACGAGAGCTGCATTCCCCGTGAACATGCACGACTAAAAACGTAAAAGTAAAGGCTAAAAGCAAAATAAAAGCGAAAGGCTAAAAGAGGTTAACAACTAAAATCGAAGGCTAAAAAATCGGAGCTAAATGACAATTGGTAATACTTTTTCGCCTTTAGCCTTTCGCCTTTAGCCTTTTTTTAGCCTTTAGCTTTTCAGACCCCAATTCTAAATCATCAAGGACCCCTATGCGTAAAATCACAACCTATCTCCTCATTGGGTGTCTATTGATAGGCGCCGCCTGGTTTTATTCAAATCATGAGAATTTTTCAGGCATCATTCAACAATATGTTGAAAATGGTGAATTCATCACCCTTAAAGCACGCTATACTCCCGAAAGCATCATGGATGCACATCGCAAAGAGCTACTCAACGATGATCAACATGCCTATTTAGAACCCGAGTTAAAATTCCACCCATATCTGCTCTTAGAAGTGAAATATTTTCAGCCAGACAAAAAATCTCGCGAAGGGGTCATCCTCTGGAGCCTCGTCGATGGGGAAATGGTACTTAATACAGACACATGGGAAAAAACACATGGCTTTGAAGATGCCATCAATGCGGGTGCAAGCCGCAACGACTTTAAATTAATGCAAGCACTAGCACGCAATAAAGGCACCGCAACACTTGATAAGCTGCAAAAAGACCTACAAATTGAAAAAGATACCCTCCAATCTTGGCTCGAAAGCTCTCTTTCAAAGCACTTGATCGTCCTCAAAGGCAACGAAGTGCAGCTCCATTTCCAAGATCCTAAAATCTTGGTACAGCCAGAGACAAAAGTGACCGATTGGATGGTAAAAAAGCCCTATAACCACGCGCAACGCGTGGCAAGCAAATACTCGAATAGTCAGATCCAAAAGATTGCTAAAGCGGCGTTCGGCGAAGATTTCACTGTGCGCAGCGCCACCGATGTATTTCTGCCAGTCTATCGCATCGAGGTCTCTAATCCCGATGGCTCCACACTGACGAGCTACTGGAATGCCCTCAATGGACAGCGCATGACTCCACGCTACGCCTTCCCCGGTTGGTAGTGTCCTTACCCGATTGGGGTCAGGCCTGCGATTTGCAATTTGAGAGTGAACTTAACCTAAAGTTTCTTTAGCTCTCAAATTACAAATCACAGGCCAGACCCCAATCTCGAATCTCTTCTTTGCGCCTTTACGTTTAAAACAACCCTAAATTACCCTTTCGCCAAGATCGCGGCTTTGAGCTCTTCCATACCATCGCCAACGATCGCTGATACCTCAAACACCAACGAAGGATCGACAGGAAATTCTTTGTGGAATTGTTTGCAATGCTCTGCGGACTCATCGGCATCAATTTTATTCAATACAATGAGATAGGGACGTTCGAGCATTTCAGAATTATATTTCGAAATTTCAGTCTGCAAAATGCGGTAGTCATCCGTAGGGTTGCGTCCATCAATGCCAGAAGCATCCAGCACAAATAGCAACAACTTAGTGCGCTCAATATGGCGCAAAAATTCGAATCCTAAGCCGCGATTGCGATGAGCTCCCTCAATAATACCAGGAATATCAGCAATGAAAATACGCGATAGGTCAGGACGTTTAATAAAACCAATATTAGGCTGCAGCGTCGTAAATGGATAGGCCGCAATTTTTACCTTAACCTGCGCTAGAGCATTGATCAACGTAGACTTCCCAGCATTCGGAAAGCCCACCAGACCAACATCCGCAATAAGTTTCAGTTCCAACTCAACCTGAACACTCTGACCATCAGTCCCTTCCGTACATATGTTCGGCGCACGATGCGTCGGCGTCTTAAAGCTCTCGTTCCCTCGGCCGCCTCTCCCCCCTTTACAGATGATCAGACGTTGCTTATCGGTTGTAAAGTCGAAGAGCACTTCGCCTGTATGAACATCCTTCACTAATGTGCCGCAAGGGACCTTCAGGATTAAATCTTTACCACCACGTCCTTGACGACTACTTGAAGCGCCGGGACGTCCATTTTCGGCTTTAAGGATGCGTCGATTGCGAAACCATTCGAGCGAAAACACCTGAGCATCAGCTTCTAGGATGACAGAACCACCCTTGCCACCATTACCCCCTGTGGGCCCTCCCTTAGGGATGTATTTTTCACGGCGCCAAGAGACAACACCATTGCCCCCTTTGCCAGCTACCAGATCAATATTCACGCGATCGACGAACATAAAATAACCTAACTATTCAGAAATAAAAAAAGCGCAAAAACCATAGGCATCACCCACAGATTTTGCGCCTTATAATCATACTCATATACCCGCTGTGGCCGTGAAATCGAAGTCAGGCCTGCGATTTGCGATTTGACATGTTCTTGGCAACACATTGAGAGGAGTCAAATCACAAATCACAGGCCAGACACCAATTTCACAGCCCCAGCGGGGATAAATTTCAGAAGATGCTATTAAGCACCAGCTTCAATAGAGACATATGTCTTGTTGCTTTTGCGGAACACGACGATCCCATCAGCTAGAGCAAACAGAGTGTCATCTGTACCTCTACCTACATTTTTCGCCGGATGCCACTTAGTACCGCGCTGTCTTACAAGGATGCTGCCAGCAGTGACAACTTCCCCGGAACCGACTTTAATACCTAGGCGCTTTGAATGCGAATCACGACCGTTACGGGTCGATCCTTGTCCTTTCTTATGTGCCATGCTAACCCTTCCTTAACTTGCGATTTGGGTAATCTTCACACGTGAGTAGTGCTGGCGATGACCAATTCTCTTACGGTGGTTACCTGGTATATATTTCATACTTGTCACTTTCGGACCAGCTACATAGTCGACCAATTCACCGGTGACTACGCCGCCTGGCACATGGGGTCCGCCTACAATAGGCTTGGATCCGTTATTAACAAAAAGCACTTCGGTGAATTGCACTTCAGAGCCAATATCTCCATCAAGCAGTTCGACGTCAACGACGTCGCCAATGGCCACTCTATATTGCTTTCCACCAGTTTTTATAATGGCGTACATGTTTCTCTCCCTACAGATAGCGAGTTTTGCTGTCTTTTTTCACTTGAAATCACAAAGCATAGCGGACTAAGAGTTTCAAATCAAGCATAAAAAAAACAGCGCCTTCGTCTGGCCATAAAAAATTCGAACGCCCCTCATAAAGCTATCCAACTAAAATTTATTAAAAAAAATCACTTATTTATATAATCTTAATAAACATCATGTATAATTAAAGCATAAAATTAAAACAAAAGATTTGGTTATAACTATGACACCAATACCTTCAAATCCAAGTGAACCGCTAACAACGCAGCTCATCAATGGCGCCTACACAGGCTGTCAAAAAACTTATGATGTTACCAAGAAAATCGCGGCATTTGCCGCCCCTTACCTCACGCTAGGCTTTCTCAAGCAAAAAACCAAAAATGCCATTCAAGCCAAAGCGCTGCCTCTTTCTGCTCCTCCCGGCTGGGCGGAAGAGATGAACAAAACAAAACAACAAGTGATGCACTACAAAGCTCTAAAGCCCGGTCTTGAAAGTGAACTGGCTGGCAAAAAAGCCAAAATCGAACAGCTAGAACAACTTCAAACTACAGCCCCGCAGGCCTTTTACGGGTCACACCACGAAAAAGATCTCACGGTTTTGCAAGCCGATAGCCAAACCATCAAAGAACGGCTGCAAACACTCACCCGCAATCTTGATACTGCGCAGATCAAAATCAGCCATCTTAATGTCCTGCGTGGCACCCAGATTGTTGGACAACTCGCCGGTTGGACAGGAAATGTTTGTAATCTCATCATTCCTGGCAGCGGCCTCGGCGTGAGCTTAGCCATGGTAACTTGGGCCACTTCGATGCGTGAAAAAGATGCCCAGAAAATCTGCGATATCGCCGAAGATAAAGAATTTGCCGCGAGCACACAGCGCAAAATCCGCATCGGCACCTTGCTTACTGCCACTAGCACGATAGCCTCCACAGCTCTCATGATCTTGTGTAAGCCTATACTCGTCGAAGGCTTAAAGAACGTGCAAACCGTAGCTGAACAGCACTTCAATAATTAAAAGACAAAGGACCTAAAGAGGTAATTACATAATTCCCGTTTATCGCTTTTTGGCGCTTTTGCCAATCTTCGCCATTTTGCGCAAATCCCCTACTCTTAAGAGTATGTGGATTTGCGCAAAATGGCGAATCTTGCCAAAATCATCCAAAAATCGATTAAACGGAACTTATGCAATTACCTCTAAACGACCTAAAGGACCAAAAGGACAGAATAATTATGTCCTTTAGGTCGTTTAGGTCCTTTTGTCCTTTGTCCTTTTAAACCTGGAGAACGCCCTCTTGAGATGAAGATAATTGCTTAACACAAACGCTGAGACGTGCTTCAAAAGAAGGGTGAGACGCCACATTTTCAAGACTCCATGACCACTGCCGCTTTCCCTCTGTTGAGGTAGCCAACTGCTGTCCAATCCACTCGATGATCAGCATGCGCTTGCACCACCGCACACCACCTGCCGCTTGTTTTTGCTCTTTAGCCGCAAATAGATCTGCGCGGCATTCATGCTTATGCTGCACGAGGGTCGCTAAGGCACAGCGACTCAGCAGATAGCCCGCCAAATGGGCCGCATAATAAGCCAAAGAGATCTGCGGCAGGCAAATCCTGGACATCACTTCCGCCGTGCCCATCGCTATAAAACGCAAAGCTGTGGAACACATCAGTTCGTTTTTGCGGTCTTGGTAGGTTAAATGCCCTCTTTCATGCTCGAGCACAAAACGCAATTCATCTTCATTAAGATCTAAAGTTAAAAACTTCAAATGTTTGCGCCAACTCTCGATTTCGGTGGACGTCACATGTTGCTGAAGGTAAACAGTTAACTCTTGCGGCGTATCCGGAGCGGCAATTAACAATTGGTCAAAACTCGCCTTTTCTTGGCTGCAGTTTTCTAACACATGCTTAGCAGCATAAATTTTAGGATTTTCATTCTGATGGGCGATTAACTGTGGATCTAGGCCGATGACGCCGTTAGCTAAATTTCCATGGGCGCGCGCCACATCGCCGCTCTTTTCAGCCACGATTTTAATGGCCGATAAAGAGCGTCCACCCCCGCTTTCACTATTTTGAGGCAGTAAAGCCGAAAGATTTTGAATGCGGCGTGTGTTGCTATCGAGCTTAGTTAGAGAATAACGACTGGCCATCACACTTGGAAACCAGGTAGGTAACCAAGCATCCAATGCCTCACCTCCCGATTGGACGACGTTAGCCACACCAAAAGCAAAAAGAGCTGAAGGGAGCTGCATGTGAAACATTAAGGATTAACCTAATAATTAATAAAAATATAATTAATTATACAACACACACTTACTAACATTCAACATCAAACAACTAAATTCTTAAAATATTAAACTAATCATACGGCTACAATATCATTATTTTCAATGTTATGGACGATGAAATCAATAAACACGCGAATCTTTGAGTGCAAATACCGGCGTTGGAGATAATAGAGGAAAATAGAGATTGTATCCTTCTTCTCCATATAGTCCTGTAAAACTTCTACTAACACCCCATCTTCGAGCTCTTGCTCCACAACATGGCGTTGAATATATACTATTCCCATATCGTTCAGAGCACATTTTTTTATTGCCAGCTGATCATTGATAATCACCGTAGGCGCCAAGTTTAATTGTTTGTCCCCTTTAAAAATAATGCTGGCATCATTCGGATGTACAGGATGAATAATCAAAGCATGTTCCAACAGATCCTCGGGCTTTTTCGGCCGACCAAATTTCTTTAAATACGCGGACGAAGCACACATGATGCGGCGCGTCTGTATCACAGCACGCTGCATAGCATCTGGAGATGCAGCTCCATAGACACCAACGACGACATCGATTCTCTCTTCAAGCATATTCGGCATCAAATGGCGCAAATCTAGTTTAAGACTTACTTTAGGATATTTTTTTATAAATTCAGGTAGATAAGGGATAATATACTTATTCGCAAAAACTGGTCCACTAACCACGGATAAAAGACCTGCTGGCTCATTCTTTAACCCCGATAACAGCGCTTCGACTTCTGTTACGCTGTCCATAATGCGCCGACACTCCTCATAAACAATTTGTCCCTCAGCTGTAAGCGCGATTTCTCTGGTCGAACGCACTAACAGCGCCACCCCCAAATCTTCTTCTAATTGCCGCACATGCTTGCTAGCCGCCGCCCGGCTGATGCCGCGCGCCTTGGCTGCACGTGTAAAGCTATTGGTCTCTACCACCAAGATAAACGTCTCGACATTGTTAAGATTATGCATAGTCACCTGTTTGGATTGTTTCCATTATGTTAACAAATGTTGATTTTTCATTCTATTGAAAACAAACAACAAATAATGTATAGTTATTTGTAATTTAACAAACAAAGATTGTTAACAAATAAAACAAAGGAGTTCACTATGATAAATAAACTATTTCTATTATTAGCCCCTGCTTTAATTGTGGCAGCTTCAATTAGTGCCGCCATCACTGGTGATCACGATCACCAAGTAGATCCCTCTAAGTATGCAGATGTGCAATACATCGATCCAGAACTCGTGCAATGGGCCGAAACTGTTTATCCCGGCACGGAAATCACAGCTGTCTTTGGTGACATGAAACAAGCGGGGCAAATGTATACGATCCGCCTAAAACTCCCAGCTAATTACGTCGTCCCACCCCATACTCACACACAAGATGAGTATATGACAGTCATCTCAGGCAGCTTGAACGTAGGTATAGGCGAAAGCGTCGATAAAGACGATACGGTTTTCCTACCTGTAGGTGGCGCGGTAGGCATCCCAGGCAAAGTCCCGCACTATGCTTGGACAACGGAAGAAATGGTGATGCAAATCCATGCCATGGGACCAAGAGATACTTGCTTTGTGCATGGTCCAGATCACCAACATGAAAAATAACCTCAATAGGTGGAGAATCTAGTGCCGCTAAAGTTAGGGACGGTAGAGACTTAAGGGACCTTAGGGACAATGGGGACAAGGACAAATAGCTTAAATTGCCCCGTCTCCAATGTCCCTACGGTCCCTTAAGTCTCTACCGTCCCTACTTAGCTTGAACGTCTCCTGTTTTAAATAACACATTGAAATAAACTTAAATAAATAATATAATACATATATCAAACAATAATTAACTTGAAAAACACCATGCAAATTAATAACAATCAAACTTCATCATGGCCAATACTGGTTGATTCAGCAGCCACTTCGACGCCAACACCATCTTGCTCTTGTGTGAACATTTCAAAGCCTTTAGAAGCGATCTCCAGCGCCATCAATCGGTTGATCACCAATCGCGCTGGCTTAGCCTACCTTGCAGGCAAAGTGCTCGTGCCTTCACAATTCTTAGGGCCCGATTTAGCCACCTCTAAACAAGTCATAGAAGCTGTCTGCAAAAATTCCAATCGAAATCATCCAAAGTTCGAAAGGTTTGAAATTTCAGATGATGAAGGTCCCCTTCGGGGATTGATATGTTATCCACACAATTGGAATCCGACCGATCGCAGCCGTTGTGTCATCTATCACAACCCTAATGGCATCACGCTGCCTGAGTATTTTGAAAATGGGCGCTTAGACTGGACCCCTCACGATATCTTGAAGATACATAACTGCCCGGTAATACTCTACGACTACCTCGGCACTGGTTTAAGCCAAAATCCTGCACCAAGCAGCTTGCCGCGCATCTACCCCACCTATAGCACGGTGGTCAAAGATGGCGAAATAGCTATCAATTACGCTCTCAAGCAATTTCAACAAGTAGATGTCTGGGGTAGTTCGCTAGGCGGTGGAGTGGCAACCATTGCCTTAGAATCACATCTGAAACGCCATCCCCAAGACAGCCAGCGCGTTTCGATTACCAACCACGATTCCTTTAGCACCACACCCCGTGTCGTCATGCCCAATTGGCCACGCTTTGCCGATCTACTCGGTGCTATTGTGGGCGCCAAGATCGACGCTACCAAAGCGATGCAAAGCCTAATTGACAGAGGGATTAAAGTAACTATCCTCTGCCATACAGCCGATCCCATCATTCCCAAAGGGGCTAGAATGGCCGATTTTGTAGCAGCACTTCCCCCTGCCAACAATGTCATGCTGATTTACAGTAAAGAAATGGAACACGCCGGGCTTTCCGCCGATATGCTACAAAGATTGCGCTCTTGAACTGATTCAGTCGATGGCTTCTTTGGGGCATATCCTGGAGGAGCTAAAAATAGTGCTAAACAGCCGATGGAAGCCGCCAGATTGCCTAACAACATAAAACCCGTTGTCACCTGCTGATCTTGGTAGTGATAGCAGTAGATGGATTGGGCGGCGGCGATCCCTGCCGCAGAAGCTAGAGTAATCCAAGGCAATTTAGATTTGTTGATGGCCGAGTCTACCAAAGGCGTATGTGCGGTAGCAATATTGGCTTGGTAGGCGGCCGCTAAAAAGGCTGCGTCATATCCTAATAATACTCCGAACTGTCCAGGAATTTCTTTTGTAAAACGTCCAAGCGCGCGTGGGACTGCTACACTTTTAAGTGGCTTGCCAAGCAACGAAGTAATGACTTTAGGCTGTGTGTTGGCCAGAGGAGCAAAATGTTGTAAAAAAGTGCTATTTTTGCCTTCATGCAGATCCAAAAGCTGATAGAGACTTTGTCCTGGGGCTTTCATCAGCTGGCGCAATTGGGTATCTGTAAACGTTGAAGCCTCCTGGACATCTCTAGCAAAAGAACCATCGCGCGCTGCATCACCAATAGCTATGTGAGCCGCTTTTAACATGTGCAGGTCATTACATCCATCCCCATTGGCAATCACGAACTTGCCCTTTTCTTTGGCGTGCACAACTAAATTCTTTTTATCAACATCTTTCATCTGGCAAAAGATGATATTAGGTTTTTTATCTCCTAGTGCTTCTAGCTGATCCAATAACTCCATTGTTTTGGGCTTAGTATCGGTCAGAATTACTGTGGAATGCAATAAATCAAGTTCTTCCCAAAGGGGAATCGATTGCAACTCATCGCTATCAAAAATATGTTCTTTTCGATCGGGAAATAATTTAGCTGCGATCATGCGCGCGGCATTTTTGGTGTCGCCTGTGATCATCATGAATCCAATGCCTGCCTGATTCCACTTCTGAATAGCTTCTCGAGCTCCTGGCTTGATGGGATTATCGATCTGGAAGGTCCCGAGATACTCAAACCCTTTTGTGAATTCGTTCAAAAGAGCTTTAATTAATCTTCGCGACTCATCAGGATCTTTCTGCTCTATCGCTTCTAGAAGTGCCTGATGCGTTTCTGCCGTCAGAGGCATTTCGGCGATACTCCAATCGCGCGTTAACGAATCTTGGCGCGCCTGTTGATCGCCCAGCTGCTGCTGCTGTTGTTCATAGGCCTGATGCGCTTCCAATAGCTTTGTGGCATAGAATTTTTTCTCCCCGCCATCCTCAGCCTTCGGAGCTCCACAGAAAACCAATACAGGCGGCTTGCCCTCTTGTTCACGAATGGTAAATTGTCCACCAAAATCAGTAAACAACCCCACGCGTTTTGTGATAAAGCGCACAGTCTCTTGACTTGCTTTAGAGATAGTTTTTTCAAGCTGATCAAGTTGCCCAACAACATATTTAGAGTCGATTTTAACAGACTTTTCAGCCGTATAATAGCGGCGAATTTCATTTTCTTCGGCTTCAGTTTTCTGATCTGAAAAGGTGGTTGCAAAGGCGGTGAGGACTCGATCCCTGGCCTCTATTGAATCATGACAAACAATATCTCGCATGTGCATGAATGTTTCTGTGACTGTGCCTGTTTTATCTGAATAGATTCTAACATTTCGTTTGTGGAGGGGTTCAAACACATCTGCCATGCATAACGCATTGTTTAACAATATTTTATCATCCAGCTTTTGGTTGAGGTTTCGCAACAACTCGCTATTGGTGAGCTCCAGGACCACATCTGAAGTCAAGGGGATCAAGGTTTGAGCTTCCACAAAGACTTGTGTGAATTTATCGAGGAATTCTGTGCCATAATATTGCACTAGCTTAGTGAAGTCTGAAGTCCCTGTATGCTTTTTCATGAGTGCTGCTGTGGCTAATGCCGAGATTGCTAAGACACCTTTGATCAGCTGCGTTTTGAGATCCGTAATCTGCTGTGCCGAAATAGGGATTTTTGTCTCTCCCACGTGTTCTTGTTGATGCGTGGCCGCAATTTGCAGATACAAGTTTTCAGCTGTGGCTACCGGATTGCCGTTATCAAAAGATAAAAATTCAGTGCCTGGAAAAATAGCCCCCGTGTTGGCAACTGTGTGGAGATCCATGGGCACACAATCCGTTTTGGCTTTGGCTTGTCTTGAGGGAGCAAGAATCACAGGTTTGCTCTCTCCATTTAATTCTGCCAGGTTGATAGCCACTTGTTTAGAGGTGGCTGCTCCTCCTAACTGCACCAAATAGCCTGATAATGTCGCTTTTGTTCTGGTTGTTTCCGCCACAGGGTCGTAAACGCTGCTTGAAGCATCTTCCAAGCTCACAAGATCGCCCACTTGTAGCTGAGAGCGATAAACATGATTTATTTTGATGCCATCTCTAACGACCGTGTACTGTTGCCGATTGATTTCAGAATCTTTAGCAATTTTCGACAATCGACTCGAGATATCATTTTTCGCTTTTAAAAAACTTTCTGCCGTCAACAGCCACACGTTTCTGGTCTTTTTAACAAAAAGATCCCCGCTATCTTTTTTAATTGAGACTGCTGCCGAAGGGTCAGGGATGTCGACATCTTTCAACACATTAAGTGTTACAATGAGGTATTGAAATAAGCGGGCCGCATCTGACAATTGATGCAGCAAATGATCGTCCAGCTGCAGTGCTAAGTTCACTTCTGAAGTGAGCCCATTTGGAATGTTAGCGCTCCTAGAGCTCTGTGTGCCTATGCCCGCTAAACTATCTTTCTTTAACAACTGTTGATTGATGACTTGGGCTATGAGCAACATAATTTTAGGCAGCACAGCGCTGGTAGCTATGATGCCAGACAAGAGATTTAGGCTATTTTTTGTATCATCGGTAATTAAATTATCTGCTTGCAAGGGGACTAAAAACCGATCGGCCGCGGCATAACCCGTGTTATAGCCGATGACATGCATATTGATTAGCGACCAGATAGAGGCCGCGCGCTGCAGCACACGCATGGCCACATGGCTAGTGCGCATGTGCTCTGTGAGGCGATGGGTCATTGAATACCCGAGAATAATGCAACTCGCAGCAAATTTGGCGATATCGCTCTGCGTTTTCTGTGCTTCATCTTTAGGAGAGGCAATCAAATAGTGGCTGAGGCCCACTAGAAGATAGGGTGAGACGGCTTCAACAAGCGAAGAGACGCTTGCTTGTTTTAACTTATCAATGAAAGCATTTATACAAAAAATATCGGCGAAAGAGCCGCCTAAACTAGAAAACCGAGCATAAACACTGTGTCCTAAATTCATCACGCCTTGTTGGGCCGCGGCCAAGGCATCGGTAATGGGCTTCATCCTTTGCGGATCATTTTCAACTGCATGCAGCAATGACGCTGGAACTCGAACGGCTGTATCTGGAGCACGCCCTACAGACGAAAAGTCAAAAACATGCCTTAGCCGCTCAAAACTTCTCCAATGAGAAGCCTTAGAAGCGCTCGATGGCAAGGCCACACTCGCGTTTAGTTGACAATTTTCGTTTACGCGAGCTACTGGAGTCATAGTTACCTTTTAAATAAAAAAATAATTTTTACTTAAAAAGATATAACAAAACATAACAAAAAGCAAGAAAACGAGCGTCGATTGATTTCAAAAAAGGAATATTGTACGACTTATATCTTCACTAAACACCACATCAGTCATGATTAAGAGGTGGTCTGATGCTTTTGCATCTCCAATAGGATCTGTGCAATGAGATCAAAATTTAATGCTCAACGAAAGCATGTATGGCCCTTCTTATGAAATTATCGCGACAGATTTGTCAATCAAAGAGCTTAGAAAAACAAAATGGGGAGCTCGTATCAAAACACTCTAGCCCCTACGCTCGAAGCTCCCCATAGGTAATTATGCCTTTGGTTCTATAAAGTTAATGATCATCACATCGAGGGGAATCATGATATGTTAAGCCATAGTATTTGCAAAACTCGATCGCAATCTCTTTCAAACGCTCTTCTCGGAATTGATACCATTTGTTTTCGACATGGTGACAGTGAATGGCCGTTTTAAATCTGCCAAATGCTCCTTTCCCCTGAATAGCATACAAAAGATCGTCGATCTCATTCAGATCAACTAGTAGTTTCATCGTGTATTTTGCTCCAATTTATTTACGCTGAAACAATTCTGGAGAAATAGGAATCATTCCAGCCTCAAGGGGAAGAAATAGCGTTTGCACTAAAGGAGATTGAGGATCGACAGCATAATGAGAGAAGTCAGTTGTGCCATTATCTCTGAGTAACTGTTCATCAATAAAAAATTCACCAGAACACTCTCGGAAAGTTTGAAGAGAAAGTGCATAGGCTGCATCTGCCATAATCAATGGATAACGACTTCCAGCATAGACTTCCGGCAATAAATAATCTTTTAATCTTTGTGTGGCGATATTTGTTCGAGGCCAAAGAGAATTGACCGCAATACCTACTTTACGAAAGCTTGCAGCCATTCCAATCGTACATAGACTCATTCCATATTTGCCCAAGGCGAAAGATAGATGATCCCTCAACCACTGTTCTTCAAAATTGAGAGGGGGAGCTATATTAATAATATGAGGATTTTGAGCTTTCTGCAGGTAAGGAAAGCAAGCCTTTGAGAGAAAAAAGGCTGCCCGAACGCTAGTGGACATAATGAGATCAAATTGCTCAGGCGTTGTGTGAAAGGTATCATTGAAACAGGGCGCGCTGGTGTTATTGATTAAGATATCAATCCCTCCAAAATGAGTTATGGTTTTGTTAACGAGGTTCTCCAACTCATCGGAGTTGCGCACATCTGTATCACACCCTAAGGGAGTCCCCCCTGCTGCAGCAATCCCATCTATTGTCTCTTGTATCTGAGACGGCTGGTCTTTTGAAGCAATAACAACATTTGCTCCATCAGAGGCAAAGCGGTAGGCGACTGCCTGTCCAATTCCCTGTCCAGCTCCCGTAATAAGAACTGTTTTTTTACTATTTTTCACCAATCACCTCATTTATGAGTCTATTATATTGTGGACTTCATTAATTTCATAAATTTGACAATTTTGATCGAATTTTAAAATCACAAATACCAACAACTGACCTTCCTTCTCAGTAGTGAGCTCGTAGCGTATGACTGCGGAATTAGAATCTGGTGCAGCGAACACTTCTAGGGGATGTATGAACCATGATCCAAGCCACTCTTTGCCAGATTTCAGTTGATCTGCGAAATGTGACTTCTGCTCAAAAAGAATTTTTCCATTTCGAACTTTTTTACAAGTGTGAGCACATAGTTTGGAAATGTTTTCGGGATCATATTTATTATGAGGATCTCCGATCTTGCTCAACACGTCAAGATACTGATTGGCAGCGTGCATGATGTTTTCGTTTTTATCCGACATAAGTTCCGTCACTTGGTTTTGATATGTGAAAAAGTATCTTGGATAGCCGATACGGCTACACTTAACGACTCTTTTGCATAAGCAGAAGCACTCCAAAAACAAGAAACTTTATTCATAATAACCTCAATGCATCTTGATCAAAAGATCTTTACCCCGTGATTGCGCCCTAATCTCGCCTTTAGATTGATTCTAGCAATAGCAAACAATAGCAAATACTTATTGAACGACAATAATTAAACACATTATAATAACAATTAATAATTAATTTTTTATATGCAAAACAAACCCACAAATTAGCCATAAGATTTTTTAGCAAGGGATTCCTGAATCCAACCCAATTTTGCAGCCATAGGTTATAATATGCTTTATGAAAGTACAACAAAAGGTATTTTATGCCTTTAGAAAATTCTCTCACTTCTACATACAGCACTCAAATCGCTTATCAACAAGCATTAAACACAATCAGTGAAACCGAAAATAAGCCCTTAATGATCAAAGACGATGGATCAGTACATCATGCTGGGACATTGCGCCAATTTTGGGAAAGCTTCAAAGGATTAATAGGCCTAACCGATCATACTGAGCGCAAATATGTTGCTACCCGCTTAAAGGATTTTTTGGAATATGGAAACCAAAAACATTGGCTTACTGAAGCAGGTGCTATTGTTAAAATCGAAAGAATTAAGACTATCCTTCAAATTAATCAAAATACCGAAAACGAAGCAAAACCATTACGAGAACTAACAGATTGTATTGCCAACATATCGAGTAAAGTCTCAGCCCAACACTCCACTGAACAAATCCCTAATGCAGGATTAACTCAACGAAATATTACTCCTGTCCTAGCTAATGCACCTGGCGAAACTGTAATGCCATCATCACCCAATGAGGAGACCACAGCAACAGCTGCGATTGCTCCTCCTTTGCTACCATTAACAATAGTTCCAACGTCACAAGAAGATGCTCAGTCTTCGATTACTCTTTTTTCAGAGAGTGCAACACCTTTAGCTATTCCAATTAAGGAAGAGCATTACTCTGCCGTTATTCAAGAGCCTCTTACTAGTACAAAACAAGGGCTGCCTGCAGAAAATGAAAGGAAAGCCAAAAGAAGCATATTCACAATCAAGAATTTGGCAAAGATTACCTTATTCGCAGCACTCACCTTCTCAGCAAGAGTTGCATTTTTCTCGAACTCACGCTTTGGTAATACTAGTAGCGGTTTAGCAAATCTAACTGATCCTGATCTGAATTTATTAAATCCTAATCTTGACGGAATAGGAGAGACTCACACTTTTACTGATTTAACAAATCTCAAAATAGGCGTTCCGGATGTCTCAACGACAGTTGAACCTCCTTTAAAATACCCCTCCGTTGAAGAAATACTAAAACAAATTCGTCAAAATGAAAAGAACGTTGCTATTATATTGACCAATCATTTACCAAATTGGGAAGGGAGTCTCTCACGCTCTCCTCTCGAGACAAATCTAATCTTAAAGATAAACGAGAATCATCCTGAAATTATAGGGGATATTCTAAATATCTGTTTTAGGGAAGATCCATTACTCGTAAAAGCCATTACTCAGATAATTAGCGATCGCCTGGTAGGGAAAACTCTCCAAGAAGAGACTATTTTACCTAATGAACGATTAGGTAAAATTACAAGATCTTTGGAAACGGCAAAAATCGAAGATTTGCATCAAATTGCCCTCTTAGTTGCCTCAAACTGGATTAAAAGTAATAGCCAAGAGTCTCAACAAGCAAGTTTTGAAATACTAGAAAAATTGGTTAAAGTTGATTCTTTGCGTAGGGATATTTATGATATAGCAATACGATCTGTAGTGATAAATAGAGACTCCTTAAAAATTAGTAAAAAAGAAATTACCACTATTTCTATTATTGAATTGCTCTGGGCTAAAGGTTTCGATTATTCCAATGGAAGAAAAGGTTTGGATGATTCGAAAGACAATAAACAACTTATTGCAGATTCTAAAGGTGGGATAATAACCCTTTTACTCGCCAATGCTGCCAAGAGAATAAATCTTTCAGCATCTCTGCCCAAAGAACTTGTTGAAGACGTGCTAATACAAGTGTTTGTAAACGGCAAAAATAGAAATCTCTTAGTTTCTTATTTTGATCATTGTATACGTAATAACTCCTCAGAAGAATTTATCGCCAAGCAATCATCTGAAAGCATAGAATATCTAAGACAATACATCGAATTCTTCGACGTGAACGACAGATCTAAACTTCACGAACATGTGCAAAATGTCCTATTATTTCTTGGAATATCGGATGGTTTTGAACAAAACTTGTCAACAATACTCAATAGCCTATTCATAGCCGAACTCAACGACAAAGAATCTCATGAAACACTCAAAATGTTTTTTGTGGATTATCTCCAAAATGAACGATATGAAATTCGAGAAGAACTTTTTGAGGACGTAAAAAAATTCAGCCATGTTAGTTATTCAACACTCCTAGATATAGCTCTTAAACGCATTAACGATCGCGTAGGATCACAACTTTTGATATTAGTATTAGAGGAAGGATTTGGCGTCTCTGAGTCAGAAACGCTAGCAAAGCAGTTGATAATGAATGATAGGATGGAAGACCGACTTACTGCACTACGGCTATATAAAGTACTGGTGGATAAAGGATATAGTTATAGACAGGCTGAAGAAGCTGTTTTGATTGGTTGGAAGTCTTCTAGTGATAAGGAGCTCCAGCTTGCAAATGATCTGAAAAAATCCCTATCAGCTAAGCAATAATGGCAATTTTAAGGGATTTAAAAAGGTAACGGCTCGTCATTGTAATCATCTGACCATGATTGTTCTCTGCCATCTGTTGACGGTTCTTGAAAGAATGCAACATATTCATCACCATCTATATCATCGAGTCCATACTCAGGGGAATATTCTTCGCCAAAATAATTCCGTACACACAGGTATAGATCGCGTTTATGCTGCCTTAACCATTTCATACGCCGTCAATAAGACGCAGTTTTTAAAAGAAGCCAATGTACCTCGTTCCACGATGGATAATTTTTTTAAAAAACGTAATCCGACAATAAAAACTTTAGCAAAGATTATGCACGCTTCAGCCCATTAATAATGAAATAAACTATGAGACCATCAATTGACACTAGCTAGTTTGAAAGGTAGAATCGCGCAAATCCATGCAAACTTTGCGAAAGATAAGGATTAGTTTTTAGGATTGGGGGCAAATAAGGGAAAAGGGAGTCCAGAGGGCCTTGCGGCCCTTTGGTGGGGGTTTTTAGGGGGCAAGGCCCCCTAAAATGGCCAGAACTGGAATCGAACCAGCGACACAAGGATTTTCAGTCCTCTGCTCTACCATCTGAGCTATCTGGCCGGAAATGCTTCTTCAACATGCAATCAAGTGATTACACAAGTTTGCTTAAGAAAGAAATGACGAAGATACGCCATTCCTTTATTTTAGCGCAATCACAATTTCATTTTGACAGTAGTTCCCACTAAAAAATGATGTTGGCTGAGCGAGGGGCGTCAGCAAGCTTGGTTTGCGACGAGTTCGTAGCCAAAGCTACAAATGAGGAGCAAAACAAGCTTGCTGATGTTCCGCAGCCAGCCAACACCGTTTTTTAGGGGGAATTACTGTCATTTTGGTGCATATTGCATTGTAGCACCATCGGCTGTCTGGCTATTGTTATCATGTAGATGCGTTTTTGTTTCAAGCACCACCATATCCTTCACGATATTAATCGCCTCAGCCATTTGCAGATCATCTTCACTATTTCTTAGCTGTTTCTTCCAAGCGGCAATTTCAACCTCTGATGAGGGGCCGTTAATATATAGCTGGTAGTCTTTATTGTTGTTTATGCGAGCAGCGCTATTTTGTTTTAGGGTTGGCAGCATATTGCGCCATTTATCGATCTTACGCTGTATGGTGGGGGTGTAATAATGCATGTACCACGATTTCAAGTTGGGGGCTATATCCTCCAAGGTATCGTTATACTCGGGAGGAATCGTGTCTTCTTTCAACGGATAGTCAAGGTATTCCTCACCGATATTCTCATGTGTAAACTGACTCGGAGCAACGATATCGGCTTTCACACCTTGGATTTGAGGTGTCTTGCCTGATACAGTATAATATTTACCCACGGTCACCTTAAAATAGGTGGAAGCCTTATTTTCGGTGATTGTCTGACTTTGGATGGTGCCTTTACCATAAGTATGCTCATCTCCCACAATGAGGGCCACACCATAGTCTTGCAAGGCTTGGGCGACGATTTCGGCCGCCGACGCTGTTGCTTTTGATGTCAAAATAATGAGAGGACCATCATAAGCCATTTTCCCTTCCATATCGCGGTAAAAGTGCTCTTCACCATTAAAGTATTTGGAGATGACAACGATCCCATTAGAGATGAAAAGTCCGGCCACTTTGACTGCTTGCGACAAAAATCCACCGCTATTTTCACGGAAATCTAAAATCAAACCGCGTAAATTACCTTGTTTATCCAATTCTTTAATAGCGGCGCGCATATCGGATTCACTCGAGACTCCATTTTCACTTTGGTAGAAGGAATCTAATTTGATTTTGCCGATGATGCCGGTGCCATATTTCTCAAAGCTAACTTGCACGCGGTCGTCATTGACGGCGATTTCCTGTCGCACCAATTCGACACGGATTGTTTTGTTCACTTTGGCGTTGTTTTCATCCACCGTTCGCTCTAGCACTAGTGTCGCTTTGGTCCCTACTTTGCCGCGAATAAGCTCCATGATTTCGGCAGGGGATTTATTTGCCACCTTTGTGCCATCAATTTCAATGAGGCGGTCGTTAATTTGGATCAAGCCGCTTTTAGCCGCTGGCCCTCCCTCTAGCATCTCTGAAACAACCAAACTCCCATCTTTGCGGGGCTGAAGGGTAATGCCGATGCCTTGCACCTCTTTTTCAAGACGTACGCGCATATCATTAGCTTCAGAAGCGTTCAGAATAGAGGTGTGGGCGTCAAGGCTATTGGAAAGCGCTTTTAAGACATGCATAGAAAAAGCATTTTCTTTTTCCACTTCATTCATCGGCTGTCCATTTTCTGTTAAGAATAGATATTGGTTTTCATGCTGCTTAGCTTGGCTTTCAAATATATTTAACAGTTGGTCTTGCCGATTTGCTACATTATCATTGCCATAGCGTTTACGTGCATTCGCCATGAATTGTTGCATCGAATCTTTGATGCGCGTGTTAAGTTCGCCCTCATTTGTTGCAAATGGGCGCTTCAAATCTGGGTCGCGCCAATCGTCGTTGCCATTCGTCGCATGCTTCTCATTGGTCTGAAATAGCGAAGCTTTGTGATCACGTTCAAGTGCCATCCGCATTTGGCGTGCCCGTAAGATAGCTTTTTGAATGACATTATTTAGATCGGTATATTCAGGGAATTGTCCTTGCTTATATTGCTCCAAATAGCGCGTCACAGCAGCGTCACTGGGTTGCAAAAAAGGCTGTACTTCTTGTTGATACAAATACAGACGATCGGGGTCAAATTGATCGATGTAAACTTTAAAGGAGTTTTTCAATATTGAAGCGGTCATTTCCTTTTTATCAACATGTTGGGCAAAGATTTGCTTCATGACCACATTGATATCTTTGGTTTTCAGATGCTCCGGTTCGGCTGCTCCAAGCATCACACTCGCCACAGCAAAATAGAGGCATATCAGCCGACGACAAAAATTAGCTACCGACATTGCATCACTCCTTACGATCAAATGCGTTATCAAAACTCTTTTATGTATAATGTTTTCTCAAATAATACAATGCTTAATTCCACTAATTTCACTCTGCTCTTTGCCTTTTATATGGGTGACATGCTAAACTCAATCTTTCCCAAGAACAATGACTTAAACCATGAAATCAAATCATACGGAAGCTTACAAGCTCGATAATTTCGAGGGTCCTCTCGACCTATTGTGGCATCTCATTAACCGCCAAGAAATCGATATCTACGAGATATCGCTTTTGCAAATCATCGACCAATATCTAGAAAAAAGCCGTGAGATCGCAGCCGCAAATCTGGACAAAGGAGCAGAATTTATTGCCTTAGCCGCCACGTTTGTATGGTATAAAAGCAAAACACTTCTGCCTAAGCACGAACAACAGCAAGAAGAAGTTCTCCCCGAAGAAGAACATGATCCTCGCTTTGAAATCATCCATCAACTGCTGGACTATTGCCGCTTTAAACAAGCCGCCAAAACACTCTCCGAACGTGAACAACAGCAAGCCGCCTTCTATCATCGTGGCGTTGAAGATAACGAAATCAAAAAAAATTTAGGCATCGCACATTTATCTCTAGACGATCTTGCAGGCCTCTTCAGTCAAATTTTAGCTAAATCTTCCTCACAAAAAGGGATTATCCATGAGGAAATCTGGAGAGTTTCTGATAAGATCAAAACCTTGCGTTATATGCTTCAGGAACACAAAACATTACTATTTATGCAAGTGTTTACGTCCGAAAAAAGTAGAGAAGAACTCATCGTCACCTTCTTAGCACTACTTGAACTCATGAAAGGGGGCGAAGCACGCGTGGTTATAGATCCAATCATCAATGATGTGTGCATTCAAGCTGTTCCATAATAATGACATTTACCTTAACAAGGGAGCAATGATATGGCTAAAGAAATTAACTTATTCGACCAAGAGATAGAAACTGTAGTTTCCACATCATTGCCAATAGCGGAGCCTGTATCATTGCCAACAACAGAGCCTGTCGTTGCTCAGCCTGCAACGTCTGTAATTCAGGCTACGTCTTTCTTGCCACCAGTAAAGCCCCGTGCCGAGCAACAATCTTTACCTGGCATCCTCGAAAACATTCAAGCCGCCCAACGCGCGCACCAGCAAGAAAAATTTATCCGACAACATGCCAAACGCATTATCGAGGCTCTATTATTTGCTTCAAGTGATCCATTGCCTTTCACTAAAATCCGTGAAATTGTCGATACTTTTCAACCACTCAAGCCACGCTTAGTGCGCGATTTAATCATCGAATTGCAACAAGAATATCTCTCACAACAGCGTGCCTTTCGTCTGGAGGAAATAGCCCAAGGCTTTCTTTTACGCACCTGCGAAGAATATAGTCCTTTTATCGACAGCCTTTATCGCAACAAACGCACAGAAAAGCTCTCTCAAGCTTCTGCCGAGGTGCTAGCCATCATTGCCTATCGTCAACCTGTCACTCGTCCTCAAATCGAAGCGATCCGCGGTGTCGACAGCTCTGGTATCATGCAAAATCTTCTCGAAAGACAACTCATTGAGCCTGTCGGCCGCCTTGAAGCACCAGGTCGACCAACCCTCTACGGCATTACCAAAGACTTCCTTGCCCACTTTGGATTACGCGACCTGCAAGAACTCCCCTCTCTTGCTGGCCAAAGCATGGCTCCCCCCCAACAGCTTTAGATATGCTGTGCGTCATAATCAGAAGATTTGTCTTAAGCATGTACTTCAATAAGTAAAAACTTTCTTCGCGTTATCTTCGCTTACTTCGCGATCTTCGCGTTCAAACAGTGTGGTACTCTAATTTGTGATAAGCCTCTTTTCTTGAATTTTTATACATTTTTTTAAAATTCTTGATTTAAATTTACTTCTTAAGCTAATTATCTATCCCATCTAAAAGTAAAGATTTTTCTCGTTACTTAGAAGATTTTTAAAACAACAATTGGAGTCTAGAACATGAAACTAAATAACCTCTCTTCTCTCCTCTTAGGAGCGCTTGTGGGTGCATTTTCTACCTCGGCAGTAGCCGCTGATAATGGCTGCCCTGCTCCTGCACCAGCCCCTGAAAAATCATCTTGCTGTGATAGCTGTTTTCCAAGTGGCGGCAAATTCAAAGCGGGTGTCGATTATATCTACTGGGAAACGGTAGAAGGATCGTTGACCATTGGTAACCGCATCACTGAAAATGCGGATGGAGTCACCATTAAAAACGAAAATATTCGCCCAAATTTTGGTGCAAAAAGTGGCGTCAAAGGCAACATCGGCTATGAATTTGGTGGCGACGACAAATGGGACATTGTAGCCTATTATGGCTGGCTCCCTGGTGAAGCGTCTACAGCGAAGTGGACGACGACAGATAATGACCAATTTAACCAAAGAATTCTGCTCAAAACGCAAAACTACGACATCCTTGGTGCTGTCACAAAGCTAGATCAAGGTTCTGATTTGAGCGCCAATTACAACACGATGTCTGGTACATGGAAAACAATCAACCAAGGTGTTGCCCTAGAACTTGGCCGCACATTGGCTTTTGGCAAGAAATTCACCATGCGTCCCCACGCGGGCCTAAAAGGTGCATGGGGACATCAATCGTATGTGTTTGGCGGCACTGTCGAACCAGGCAGTGATGTGCCCGAAAAAGGGATTACAACGCTTAATGTCAATCTCTTTGAAAGATACAGATCCATTGCCGCCCAGGTTGGTCTATGGGCCACTTGGAAAATATGCTGGGGTATCTCTGTTGTCGGTCACATTGGTGGATCTAGCGGATATACTGACTGGCTTCTAAAGGAATCTCTATTGCTGGTTGATGATAAAACAGGTGTGCTGGCCGACGCGCATGAAACCGACCGTTATCCTTCGATCGGTTTTGGTGTGGATTACTATATCGGTCTGTTATATAGCTATGAATACTGCCACATGACATTCAGTGCTAAATTAGGTTGGGAACAACACGTTTCACAACAAAACATCATCAACGCGATCGGCGCAAACCTAGGTACTCAGGGTCTGACTGCCGGTCTTAGCGTTTCATTCTAACAACTTAAATCCAAGTTGTCATTCAACGGTGCGCCCATCATTGGCGCACCGTTTTCTTTAGTCACACCGAAAGGTTTCCCCTTAATTCAGAAAATAACCACAAAGCAAGATCAAAAGATTGTCTTTAATTTTGATTTTTTCTATTAGAGTAAACAACACAATAAAAAATTAAACTTATCAAAAAAAGGTAATATCATGAAAAAGTTAGGCCTAGCCTCGCTTGCACTTGGGGCATTGTGTGGAATATTTTCAACTACAATCACGGCTGAAGATTGGACATATCAGCAGCCTTGGGAATCCAAAAGTTTTGATTGGTCATTTTCCGGTGGACAGTTCAATGCTGACGTCGATTGGCTCTATTGGACTATAAAAGAAAGTAACCTTGCTGTTGGCACAGCCATTACAGTAACTCCAGGCACCGACACAGTACCAGAAAGCGTTTCAACCAAAACTATACGCCCCCATTTCAACTTCGATAGTGGTGTGAGAGCGAGCGTCGGCTATGAGTTGCCTTGCAAACAGTGGGAAATAGGGGTCTCATACACCTACCTTCCAGGTCATGGCACCACTGGTAGGCACACTACAGATGCCACTGGACAAAATGGACCACAGTTTATTCTCCTCAACACTGCGGATTATGCCTTATTGAGTGAAATCATCCCTGGTGGCATCGGTGTTTCTTCACTCTCGGCAAAATGGAATGCTAACATCAACAATCTTGATGTCGATGTGGCTCGCACTATCAACATCGGCGAAAGCTTCTATTTACGTCCTCATATAGGCTTTAGAGCATGCTGGTTGAATCAGAAATATACCATTGACAGTATCATTTCAGTAGAGGTCGATCCTGCAGTGAACGATGATTTGTTCACTAAATTCAAAGAAGATTTCCAAGGCTATGGCGTAGAAGGGGGATTTTGGGCCGACTGGAATCTAGGATGTGGCTTATCACTATTAGGTCATGTGGGTGGTTCTATTCTATACTCCAATTTCAAAATACACAGAAATATTGTTGCCACCAGAATCACAGATACAGGGGATATTGATGAATTCAACGCGCACAGCCACGACCATTTCGAGAGTGCCTCACCGACGTTCGATTATTTCATAGGATTAGAGTACACCAACTGCCTATGGAATATGGAATATAGAGCCCACATTGGCTGGGAACAACACTTCATGTGGGATATCAACCATATTGCGCGCAATGGCAATTTATCAACGCAAGGCCTAACATTAGGCGCTGGCTTCACCTTCTAACATTAACACTACTAGACCTCCCATGGGCAGGGTGGATGAAGTAGACTATTTAGAGTGGTCTACTTCGTCCAAATTAAAGCTCTTGGCGGTAGTTGGAATTGTTCTTCTGAATAAATGGAGAAATAAGTGTTTCATATTAAGAATAAATGGACAATTCCTTTGAGCTGTTTACTAAAAATTTTTAGTATTTTCATGCTATGTAATGCCAGTTTGGGTTTTGCTGAAACACCAGCCAAAGAGAATACTCCCAAAGTGCAACCGTTAGATGATAAAAGTACTTCTGATAAGACAAGCACAGTGAAAAAAACCGATCTAGATGCCTCTGAAATCTCAATGCCAAGTAATTTACCTCGCCCCCTGAAAATCGGTGTCATTTTTGTGTTAAACGATCTTTATAAAATCAGTGAAGCATCGGGAAATTATGAAGCTAGTATCGATTTACAATTCCAATGGCGAGATCCATCACTTGCATTTGATCCGAAAGAATATGGCACTTTTCGGCGTGAACTCTGTTTAGAGCAAGCCAATAAAATGTTGGATAAGATATGGGACCCTGACATTATCATTGCCAATATCAATGGAAAACCCATCTCGCGTGATCCTTGCATATTGATTGATGCAGAGGGAAACGTGGTCTACATTCAACGCATAAAAGCTGTATTCGATTCAACTTTCCAACTAGCCCCCTTCCCCTTTGACACGCAGAATCTAATCGTTAAGTTGTTTTCCAACCGCTACAACAATACTGAAATTATATTCTCACAAAATCAAGAGCAAATCAACCAATCGGGAATTCGCCAAGGTGTTTCTATCGCAGGCTGGAATGTAAAAAATTTGGAGCTTGCCTACAGCAATGAGAGAGGGTTGGATGGAAAGTTCTTCCCTCAGCTTGAAGCAAAAATCATCATTGACAGACAACCTATTAGTCATCTATTCGCCATCGCTCCTCTATTATTGGTCGTCATTGTGCCCACCATTTTAACTCTTTATGCGAATGTTGAGATTAGCACTCGTCTCACCACTTGGTCCGGAGCGATCCTAGCACTCATCGCTTTAAGCTTTACTTTGAACCTGCGTTATCCTGCTTTACCTGCTGACAGCATTATGGGACAGCTAATCGCCATTATCTTTGCTTATGAGTTTATTATGATCTGCCTGACCATGTCCATATTCAATCCTCAACTAACAAAACAAATAAAGAACCCTCACTTGATCCCTGAAATTATTCACTTTATGCAGTGGCATGTCCCTCCTATTATTGTTGCTGTGGTTGTGATTCGCATTTTGCTGACAAAATTAGCCGCCTAAGGATATCGAACGTGATTCAAAAGTTGGACAACTCAACATGAAAATTAAATATAAAGCCCCTCTTACAATATTGGCGTTCACACTATTTCTCAGTGCAGCTTCAGGATACATCAGCTACCATGACAACGTAGAACTCATTGAAAGAGCCGTGCAAAACGAGTTACAGACCGTTACTAATGTGATTCAAAACGGCATAAACGACCAAGCCTCAAAAGCAGCTTCTACAGCTTCCATATTCGTTAACGAGCCAGCAGTGCAAGCAGCACTCCGCGCTCGCGATCGAGATAAATTGATCAAAATCACTGTACCAGCTTTTAACGTACAAAAAGAAAAATTCGGTGCATCGACTGGTCACTTTCATGTACCGCCGGCAATTTCATTCCTGCGCGTACATAAAGTGAATTTATATGGAGATGACTTGAGTTCCACTCGTGAACTGGTTCTAGCAGCCCAAACAGAAAAGAGGCCTCTACAAGGCATTGAAATTAGCACTACAGGAGTAAGTATAAAAGGGATTGATGTTGTTAAAGACGACAAAGGTTTCATTGGAACATTTGAAATTGGCCAAAGCTTTTCATCCGTTTTGGAAGATGTTAAAAAAAACACCGGTTTTGAAGCAGGAGCATTTGTAGATGACGCCTTAATGAATAGAATTGCTACAGAAGCTCCTAAGGTAGATCTGGAACGAATTATTGGAGGATATAGGAATGTGTTTGCAACGGATTGGGCCAAAATCCGCAACGTAGTCACACCGGATTTAATAACCAGAGTCAATGATATCACTTATGAAGTTAAAGAAATTCACGGTCAATTTCTGGGTTTGGTTATCATTCCTATGTTGGATTTCAAAGGCACACAAATTGGCTCCATTTGGGCTGTAGGCAACTTTGATAGCTATCAAAATGAATTAAGAACCAGTTTAATCACGTGTATTTCCTTTGCGTTACTACAAGCCTTAGTTCTAGCAGGTGTTGTTTTAGTGGTATTCAATGCTTTATTACTTTTGCCAATAGTAGATATCGATGAGAAGTTACATGAGTTGAGTGAAGGACAAGTTAATAAGGACGAAAAAATCGATCTAGAAATTGCTCATTTAACCCATAGACAGGATGAAGTGGGGTCGCTAGCTAGAAGCCTCGAAAAATTTAATAAATACATCGCCGATCAACGAACTTCAACTCAAAATCCTAAAGAAAAGTGAATTACCATAAAGCGGCCAAAACCTTATGAAAATCAAATATAAAGCCCCACTTATCTTATTAATATTTATTTGCACGTTTAGCGCGATTTCAGGATACATCGCCTATAATAGCAACGTAAAACTAATCGAAAGCACCATGCAAAATGACTTGCAGACTGTGAGTAAGATCATTCAGAACACTATCAATACCCAAGCCACAAGAGCAGCCTCAAAAGCTTCCATCTTCGTCAATGAACCTGAGGTGCAAGAAACATTTCGTCAGCATGATCGAGAGAAATTAATCAAAATTGTTCAGCCTGCTTTTAGGCTACAACATGAAAAATTTGGAACGGTGGATGGACACTTTCATCTTCCATCGGCCGTTTCATTTCTTCGTATCTATAAAACAGATACATATGGCGATGATTTGAGTGCCACACGTAAATTAATTGTTGCAGCGCAAAAAGAACAACAACCCCTGCATGGAATTGAAATAAGTACTACAGGAGTAAGTATAAAAGGTGTCGATATTGTTAAAGATGACCAGGGATTCATAGGAACATTAGAAGTGGGTGTAAGCTTTGTACATGTTTTGGAAAATGTCAAAATAAATACCGGCTTTGATGCAGGAGCGTTTATAGATGATGCGACAATGAATAAAGTCGCAACAAGTGCTCCAAAGCCCGATCATGAACGCATTATTGGAGGATTCAGGAATGTGTTTGCAACAGATTGGGCTAAAATCCGCAGCGTAGTCACACCTGAGTTGATGAAGAACGTCAACGATGTTACCTATAAAGTTGAAGAACTTCATGGTCAATTTCTTGGTTTAGTTATCGTCCCTTTACTCGATTTTAAAGGCGCACAAATTGGTTTTATTTGGGCTGTAGGCAACTTCAATGAGTATCAAAAACAATTGAGAATCTGCTTGATCACAAACATTTCCATTACTTTGCTACAAATCTTATTTCTTACGGGTCTGGTAATGATCATCTTCAAGGCTTTATTGCTTCTTCCTATCGTAGATATCGATGAGAAATTGCACAGATTGAGCCAAGGAAAGGCGATCATTGATGAAACCATCGATCTGGAAATTGCTCATTTGACCCATAGACAGGATGAAGTAGGGTCGTTGGCCAGAAACCTCGAGAAATTCACTAAGTATATTGCCAATTACCTAAAGAGGTAATTTCGGAGTTACTTCTATAAATTAGGGACATCACAAATTAGAGTACCGCACTTTTCGAACGCGAAGGTCGCGAAGCAAGCGAAGGCAACGCGAAGATTTTTCTTCTGTGGATATGCTCTTACAAATTCATGAAGCTCAATTTCTTTCCTACTTAAAATCAACAAGATTTTCAGCGGGATTATTGATTAATTTCAAGGAGAGAATGGTCAAAGATGATATCAAAAGATTTGTCTTGGTACATGTTCAGGGCATATGCAGCTTGCCGCGGTACAGGATGGGCAAAAATTGGCAGCAGCCGGGATTTGAGCGTATTTTTTGTCAGATTCAGAAAGTTGTAAATCATTTAACCACGTGTTGGTTAATGATTTATAACTTTCTGAATATGGCGAAAAAGACGCCAAAGCCCGCGCGCTGACGATTTTTGCCCATCCTGGGTAGCGGCCTAAGAGATTAGCCCCGGGTGGAGCGATTAGCGGAACCCGGGGTATTGGAAAAAAAATACCAGCCCCGGTAGGGGCGTAAGAAAGCTCGTGGTATAGAGATTTTGCCTAAACGTTTTCTTACGCCCCTACCGGGGCTATATCGATTCTTTAAGAACCCCGGGTTCCGCTAATCGCTCCACCCGGGGCTAATCTCTTAGACCGCTACCGCGGCAGGCTGCATATACCCTGAACATGTACTTTGTCTTGAGCATGTACTTCAATAAATAAAAACTTTCTTCGCGTTATCTTCGCTTACTTCGCGTTCAGATAGTGCGGTACTCTATTTTGTGATGAGCCAAAAATCGCATATTCCCTCGAAATTTTATTCACTGAAACTACTGTAAAGGCAAACTATTTCTTGCTTTTAATGACAGTTTTCAATATCAGGTTCGTATTCATTCTATGAAAACTAATATAAATTTCTAAAAACGAAAGGAATTAAATACATGAAGAAATTCGCATTTACCTCATTATTGCTGGGGGCACTACTAGGAGGATTCGCATCCACCGCTCAAGCCGATGATTGCTGCTACGCCCCCCCCACTTACTGCTACGACGACTCATTTTGTAATGGCAAATTCACTGTCAGTGCCGACTGGCTATACTGGAAGGTGCAAGAAGAAGCAATATATTTTACTTCTTTAAATACCAATACAGCCACCTCCAGTGTGCCCAATTCAACTTTCGTGGATGCCCTCCTCCCCGATTTTAAATACCAAAATGGCTTTAGAGTTGGTATCGAATACGAACTACCCGGTGATGAATGGCAATTTGGTGTGGTTTATACCTACATACCAGGACATGGAGCCATTCATCGCCACGCTGAAAATACCTTACAAACCTTCGCTGACACAACAGGCACGGCTTCTTCCTTACATGCTAAATGGAATTTAAATCTCTCTTATCTCGATGTCGATCTAGCCCGCTCCATCGCCTGCGGCGAATGCTTCAGCCTCCGTCCACATATTGGCTTTAGAGCGGCCTGGATAGATCAGAAATATCACTCCACAGCCTTACTGACCTCATCCACAAGCACCTCTTCAAATTATGGATATTTTAAGATCAATGAACACTTTAACGGCTACGGCATTGAAGGCGGCTTATGGGGTGAATGGAAGTTCGGCTGGAACCTATCTCTCGTAGGTCATATAGGCGGGTCTATTCTTTACTCCGAATTCAAAACTTCAGCTCCTATATATCAAATCAATGTGGCTGCTGATGGTACAGAAACAACACCTGTAGATCATCCATTACACTATAATCGTACGACAGGCACACCAACCATCGACTACTTCGTAGGCTTGCAATATGCCTCAAATTTCTGCGACTTTGATGTCAGCGCACACATTGGTTGGGAACAACATATCTTCTTCAATATGCTAGATGCAAACGAGCAAGGCAACTTAAGCGCTCAGGGGCTCACTTTAGGCCTCGATGTTGGCTTCTAATAGGGTTGAAAAGATACATAAAAATACGTAATAAAATGAAATTACAAAAAATGAAAGGAAAGATGTTCATGAAGAAATTTGCTTTTACTTCGCTCTTATTAGGAGCTTTTGTGAGTGGCCTCGCCTCCACAGCGACCGCTGCTGAGTGCTATCCTTACCAACCCGCTTGTTGTGAATGGTCGTTGTGTGATGGAGCCATCAAGTTAGGCGCTGACTGGCTGTATTGGAAAACTACGGCCGACTGTCTCCCCTATGCTAGTTCCTTTACAACCACTCCCAGCAATCCGGGTTTTCTTGCCGAGATGAGGCGCCATCTCCATTTTCAATACGATAATGGCTATCGAGTTGTTTTAGGCTATGAACTCCCCGGAAACAAATGGGAATTGGATGCAATCTATAACTACATCCCTTCCAGTGCACATGTTAAGCTAGAGACACCAGATGTCTTTCACTATGTAAGTTCAAGCATTAGCCCTTCCCATGCTTCGAAACTCAAAGCGAAATGGGACAATAATTTATCCTATTTCGATCTAGACCTTTCGCGTACACTTACCTGTGGCGAATGCTTTCAATTGCGCCCCCATATTGGATTTAGAGCGGCCTGGCAAGACTATAAATATCGCGTAGAAAGCTTACTGCTCACTTCTACTGAAGACTCAGAAAACGTTAGCTACGGCAGGGAATCGCAAAACTTCCAAGGCTACGGCATCGAAGGGGGACTATGGGCCGATTGGCTGATTGGCTGCGGACTATCTATCGTGGGACATGTAGGAGGTTCGGCCATGTATTCCGAAACACACGCCCATAGAAAAACCTATGAAATCGATTACGCGGCTAACGGCGGCTCGACAGAACATTCTAGAAATACATCCCGAGCCACCTTCCGCACAGGCACACCAACTTTTGATTATTTTGTTGGATTAGAATATGCCGATATCTTTTGTGAAATGGAAATAAGCGCCCATATTGGCTGGGAGCAACATACTTTCTTTAACATGACACAAACAGCACAGTTAAACCAGTTCAATGTTCAAACTGCATCCAATATGACGGTACAAGGATTGACATTGGGACTGGATGTCGTTTTCTAAGTCATGGCAAAAGAGATGTTCAACCAATAAAATAAATATTAAAAATTACACTATATAAAAAGGATATCTTAATGAAGAAATTCGCTTTTACCTCGCTGCTCTTAGGAGCTCTCATGGGAGGCTTAGCTTCCCAAGCTACGGCTGCTGATTGCGCCCCTTGCCAGCCTGACTGCGCACCATGCTGTGGCTTTGGTACTTTTAAAGCTGGGGCAGACTGGCTTTACTGGAAGACACATACGGACGTCGTATCGCCTACCAGCATACAGACAACCTATACTGATGGAGATGCCTCATCCAAATCCATCCAACAAAAATTTGACTATAAAAGTGGGTATCGCGTCAATGTAGGCTATGAATTGCCAGGTGACCTATGGGAAGTGAATGCCTCCTATACCTATGTACCCACACGCGCAAGTTCAGGAGATGTTTTTATCGCACCCGCGACGCATCAAGCCACACAATTGATCAACACTAGCAATACTTACAATAACGGCATCTCGACAGCCACGTTCTATCACGGCAAGACCTCTATGAACCTGTCAGGCGTGGATGTCGATATCTCCCGCACCATTCTGTGTGGCGAGAGCTTAAATTTCAGTCTTCGTCCGCATATTGGCTTTAGAGGGGTTTGGATAGACCAAAAATACCATGAAAATGTCATTCTCAGCACTTCTAATACAAATTCTACTAATTACGGCGTTAGTGCAACTAAAATTGATTTCCAAGGTTATGGGGTCGAAGGGGGCTTATGGTCGGAATGGAAATTCTGCAACGGTTTGTCAATTGTCGGCCATGTGGGTGGTTCTATTCTTTACTCTCGATTTAAACAAACCGGCTTTACCAGAGAAACAGATGTAGCCACCGATGGCACCACCACCACCCCCTACAACCTTGACAGTACACTTGTTACATATGATGGAACCCCGACGGTGGACTATTTCGTTGGCCTGCAATATGAAAATTGCTTCTGCAATACGAACTGGAATGTACATATCGGCTGGGAACAACATATTTGGTTTAATTTGTGCGAGATCAACGTTCAGGTCACCGGTGGTGCAACGCATATTTCCTATCAAGGCCTGACTTTAGGACTCGAAGTCGGTTTCTAGCAATCTTTAAGGTGCGTTCCATCGGGGCGCACCTTTTCCAACATTGGCCACGATGAACGCGAAGACCGCGAAGTCAGCGAAGACAACGCGAAGAAAGTTTTTTTATTGATGCGCGTGCTCAAGACAAATTTTCTGCTCTCATCTTTAACCATTCTCTCCTTGAAATTAATCAATAACGCTACTGAAAATTTTGTTAATTTAAATAAGAAAGAAATTCAGCTCCATCAATTTGTAAGAGCATACCCACAGAAGAAAAATCTTCGCGTTGCCTTCGCTTGCTTCGCGACCTTCGCGCTCAAAAAAATGGCAAAAAACATAGTCGCTGCAAATGCTTGATTTTAATTTTAACAATCGGCTTTACTGTAGCACCTAAACTACGGAGACATTACCTATGAAGAAGACAACCCTACGCACACTCCTCGCAGGAACAATCCTCTGTGGATTTTCTGCACAAGCCTCCGCTGTGGATGCAACGCCCTCCGATCATCCCACTCCCTATGGCTCTAATCGCTGCGATTGGCTATTTTGTGAAGGTACTGTCACTGTAAGTGCTGACTGGCTACACTGGATTGTAAAAGAAGAAAACCTCAATGTGGCTACAGAGATTACTACAGCTCAAGCTCCTGAAACATATCTTACGAGTTATTATAAAGAGAAAAAAATCGCACCCGAATTTAAATTCGAAAATGGTTTTAAATGCTGCATAGGCTATGAGCTACCTGGAGAGCATTGGGAAGCGTCTGCAATATTCACTTACTTGCCCTTACACGCTAGAACGGATTTTTTTGATAGTACCCCTCCTGAACCCATTCAACGCAGCGACACACGTGAACTCGCACTTGAAGCTGCCAAAGCTGAAAAGTCAGACCAGCCTTTTGCTCAGCCTAGACAATATCAGATGAGCCGCGAAATCAAGCTTAACACCGCTAACTTTGGTATTTTGCGCAATCCGATTGAAACTAAAAGGCCTATCATCAAAACATTAGAAGGGCGCTGGGATGCGAACTATTCGAATTTAGATTTAGATATGGCTCGCCGCCTCCAATTTGGAGATTGCTTTAGCATTACCCCTCATATGGGATTTAGAGCCTTTTGGATGTACCAAAAATTCCACATCGATGGCAGATATGCGACCATTCTTAATTCTGAGGAAAGAAGCAAATTTCAAGCCATCTTCAAAGAGAAAATCCAAGGCTTCGGCGCTGAGGGAGGACTATGGGCCAATTGGGAGCTAGGCAGTGGCTTTGCCCTCATCGGTCATTTCGGAGGCTCTATCCTTTATTCTCATTTTAGAGTCAAAGAAAGCTATGACCTTTACAAAACAACTGCTCAACGCAACGGAGAGCTAGCGGAAATTGTCATCGACAGCGGAATCGAAAAAACGAACAAACGCGTTGGCATTCCAACGATGGATTATTTTCTTGGACTGCAGACAAGCCAATCGATTTGTGGTTACGATTACGCCATATGGGTAGGCTGGGAACAACATATCCTATTTAATATCAACCAGCTTACCAATGGCGCCAACCTCTCTGCACAAGGAATAACCGCCGGATTAGCCGTTAGTTTTTAAAAAATATTAATATCACTTGAAACCCTTTTTAAAATTCTTTAATCTAACGTTTATTATTTTTTAAAGGAGACTAGTCATGCGGCGATACGCTTTATATATGCTCCTCTTTGGCGCTTATTTAGGTGGGGTTGCATCCCCTGCATCTTGCTGGGAATACGATGCTTGCCCCGCAGTCCCATGTGACTGGCCTCTTTGTGACGGCACTGCGAAGCTTAGTGGTGATTGGTTATTTTGGAAAATACAGCAAGACAATCTCCATTTCGATTCGCTTGAAATCGGCGAATCAATCGGGAGTGAAGTTTTCACTGGCCACACTGCACGTCCTAAATACAAGTACGATAGTGGTTTCCGGATTAATCTGGGCTATGAGCTTCCAGGTCAACAATGGGATTTAACAGCTTCCTACACATACCTCCCTACAAGCGCACAATCCGATGCTTTCATTTTCCCTCTTTTCGGCAGTCAAGTCTCTTCATCCCAAAAAGTAGGGCTTGACACTTCTAAGAAACAGACTCTATTTGATCAAGCATCTCCTAACCCTACTCAAAGCCTTTCCTTTGCAGGCAAGTGGTTAACCCACATTTCTAATATCGACTTAGACATCGCGCGTTCCATCACCTTTGGCGAATGGTTTACTTTACGTCCCCATATGGGATTGCGAGCCTGTTGGATAGATCAAAAATATCATTTGCGCATTGAAGACATACAAGTCAGACTACACGAACAATTTGAAGGCATTGGAGCTGAAGGTGGCATGTGGATGGGGTGGAACTGGAATTGTGGTCTTTCACTATTAGGCCATCTTGGCGGCTCAATCCTTTATTCAAACTCTTGTTTGAAAGAACGCGCTGATGTCATCCCATTCCTAACAGTCACAGGTAAAGACCGCATTTGGGATGCTACACCCACTTTCGACTCATTTATAGGCCTACAATATGAAACAACGCTGTACTGCTTTGCTCTCGAGGCCTGTATAGGCTGGGAACAGCATATTCTATTCGATGTCAATCATTTTGCAAGGCATGGAAACCTCACTGCTCAAGGTTTAACGCTCGACTTTGGCATAGCTTACTAAGACAAAGAACTATAAGCATTAAATTTAGGGACGATAGCGACTTAAGGGACCGTAGAGACATTAGCGACAGGGACAATTTACTATCTGTCACTAGTGTCCCTATCGTCCCTTAAGTCCCTATCGTCCCTAAATTTACTTCCAAATAACTAATGTTTTGACTCTCAGCATTTTACAACATTAAACGCGCCCCTCTTCTGTATAAAATCAAAATTTCAATTGAAAAAAACTAAAAATTGATTTTACAGTGAGGACTAAGAGATTTACGAAAGTTTTTTATTCTGTAGCCCCGAGGGGGCTGACAATAAAATCCTTTTCAAAATTACAGGCGGTAGAAAATGCGTAGTTTATCGGTGAAGGTTGGAATACGCAAGAAATGCCATATTTGGAATTCTGAAAGCATTAGTGCGCACGGAACACTGCTCCAAAATGGTTTGGATGATAATATTGCGTGTTGCAAAACCCTATGGTCTGCGCTTTTTAAAGCTAAACGATCTGTCAATGAATGTCCTAAACAAAACACAATTAAGGAGAAAAGTATATGAAAAAGCTGTGCCTATTTTTTTCATTAGTCACTTGTCTTTTAGTCTCACAATATAGTGTGGCTGCAGAAGGTGGCCCACAGGGAGCACCAGCTCCACAACCACAAATGATGAATGCGCCACCTGCTGCTCAGGGCGGACAAGCTCCAGAAATTCATTACACACAAACACAAGGCCAGCCTATTCATGGTGGTGTAGTTAACGATCCAGTACAACCAGCTCCACAAGGTTGGGAACGTGACATGGGTAACGGCTATATCTGCACATGCTGCTATAAGCCTTGCTACTACTACACATGTGAATGTGAACAAGTTCCACAGTACTGTTATAACAGATGCTGCCGTTACGTTCCACAATACTACCAAGTACAACGTTGCCGTTATGTTCCACAATACTATTGTGAAACATGCTGCCGTCAAGTACCACAGTACTACTACACATGTGAGTGCAAACAATGTCCAAAATACACATATCACAGACAGTGCAAATATGAACCACAATATTCATACAGATGCTGTCCACAACCATGCTGTGAGCCATGCCCACAACCATGTGAGCCAGCTTGTCCAGCACCAGCTTGCTGCCCATAAAATAGCCTTGCTTAGTTAATATCGCTAAGCATCTAGCAGCTAACCGTTTGAAAGATGTGTTGTGAAACACACTTTCAAGCGGTTTTTATTTTAGATGCTTACAACTTCAGCTTTGTATTTGCCATCTGGCTCTTGCATGAGTCGAGCACATGGAACAGTTGGATCGTGTGTAAATAACAGCTTCGCTGAACGACTGAGCCACAAGGCAAATAGGCGTTCTTTTTCTTCTACAGTGAGCTCAGGAAAGCGATCGTAGCCCATGACAATAGGTAAATGCACCCAAGACAATCCAGGCACTAGATCGGATACGAAGACATACAATTCATTGTTAACCATGATTTCGGATAGCATGAGCCCAGTCGTGTGTCCATTTGAAAATTGAAAAGATATATTCTCACCTAAATCTGGATGATGATGACTATCAACTAACACTAATCTTTGTGATTGGATTAATAGCTGGTGCAGTTGGGGAATAAAGGAAGCTTTCTCGCGCATATGGGGCTTTTGAGCCCTTTCCCAATGTTGCTTTCCGACATAATATTTTGCTTTGGGAAACAATAGCCTTTGCTCTTCTCCATAGGCGCTTAAAAGTCCGCCCGCATGATCAAAATGCAGATGCGATAAGATGACCACATCGATATCTTCTTCTGCAATTCCCTGCTCTTGTAAATTTTTAAGCAAGAAATGACCATTTGGCCTAACACCATAGCGATCTTTCATTTTAGGGTCGAAAAAAGCACCTATACCCGTTTCGAAAAGGATGGTGCGTCCATCATCGGCTTTTAGAATAAAGGCTCTACATGCCAAAGGTATGCGGTTGCGGGCATCGGGAATGATCCATTTTTGCCATAACTCACGTGGCGCATTGCCAAACATGGAACCACCATCGAGGTGTTGGTAATTCCCCTCAACGCTCAATAGCTGCATGTGCTTTGTGACTCCATATTGGTGCTCGTTTTTCTAAAAATGCAGCCACGCCTTCCTTGGCTTCTTCAGACAGCCGGGCCGACTGGTGGAATGACAAGGCCATCTCCAAATCATCAAAAAAGTTGGCAGGATCTAAGTTGTCCAGTAAACGCTTCGTATCTTTAGTCGCCGTAGGTGCCCCCTGCAAAATCAGGCCAGCCACGCGCATGGCTTCTGGAAGCAACTTATCTTTATCCACTTGTCTATTGGCCAGGCCCATGGCAACGGCGCGTTCGCTATCGACAAGTTCTCCTAACAGCAGCAATTCTCTGACATCACGCATACGCATTTGACGACACAGTAATGTAGCCACTTGTGCAGCAACTAAACCGCGTTTTGTTTCAGGAAAGCCCATGCGCGCCCCTTTGGTAAGCAAGGCATAATCACAAGCCGCTACGATGCCAGCTCCGCCGGCAATAGCATCGCCTTGCACAGCAGCAATGGTCACTAAGGGGGAAGTATAAATCGTTTTTAGCAATCGAGCGACATGCTGCGCCATTTTTTCCACCAATGCATGATCGGCTGATTCCTGTAGATCTAAGCCCGCACAAAATACACTGCCTGTTCCCTGTAAAATGACAATACGCATAGCCTCTTGCTTTGCAAGAGCTTCAAAAGCTGCAGTCAATTCCTCCATCAAATCCAAGCATAAAGCATTGCGCTTTTCCTCTCTTTTCAAGGTAATTTGAGCGATCGATGCACAGGCATCTTTTACTTCGAGATATTTATATGCCATCACATAGCTCCTAAGATAAAATCTTCTGGTACATCCACAACCATTTCTAAAATTGCTTGTCCCAAGGCTTTACCTTGGGCATCGATGCGTAAAGACCTGCTTCCACCGCCTGCTAAAGCACCTTCCAAAATGAAGTTTAAAGCCCATAAGTTGGCTAACTCATAGCGCTTGACGCCGCGCAAACCAAGGTGCTGAAAAAAAACTGCTACGTTGTCTGTCGTTAACCTCTCAGCCAATAACTTGTATCCTTCTGCCGAATATGCAATGACGCCGATATTGGAATTTGTGCCTTTATCACCACTACGGGCATAGGCAAGCTGTCCCAGCAGCACCTTCTTTGTTATCATGCTTGTACCTCAACCACTTCAACTTTAGCTTCGATGGCCTTTGTTCCTATGAGACAAGGCCAATAGCCAAAGATAGGACGCACCCGTGCGCGCCCAGAGGTGTAGCCTGTTGTGCCTGGGGGACCACTTGTGACCATAGGGGCTAACTGCTTGGTAAAACACTCGACAGCTTCAAGGCGATGATCGGCCACACAGATACGCATTAGGCACTCCAAAGGTTGCTCTGGCGACCAAATACCAGGCACCACAGCCCCTGTGCCCAAACACTCAATGCAAGAGCGTTCTAAAGCAAATCCAGCGCGGCGCACGCGTTCCAAAATAATTTCTCCGCAGCGCTGTGCTTTATCTTTGGCATCTCTGCCAAAGATAGCTAACGAGCCTTCAGCTTTATACCCATCGCGATAGGTGGCACTTACCTTATATGTGGGAGGAGGAGGCCTTCCTTTAGCCCCAACGACAGCGACGCGATCCTTTCTATCTTCATTTAATGCTAAGGTAAGCATGGAAAGAGTGACGTCCGGACTCAGATAATTGTCTGGATCGCCAATTTCATATAGCAACTGTTCTTTCACTGTTTCCAGTGTGACGCGTCCACCCGACATTGAGGGTTTTGTAACGACGAATTCCCCATTTTCAGCCATTTCAACCACGGGGAAACCGATATCGACAGAATTCGTCAGCTCACACCACAGTGTGGATATTCCTCCTGTTACTTGCGTGCCACATTCTAAAAGATGACCAGCAACAGTGGCTTGTGCCAAGCGATTGTAATCGTCCCACTTCCAATCAAAATGAGCCACACAAGGTCCAACCGTAAGGCTTGGATCTGCCACACGTCCAGTAATAACGATGTTTGCACCTTGCTGGAGCGCAGCAACAATAGGTCGAGCGCCAAGATATGCGTTTGCCGTGGAAAGTTGATCGAGGATCTCTGCAATCGAGTGTCCATCTTCAAGATTGGCAAAGGAAGCATTGTTTGGATCTGCTTTAATCATAGCTAACACATCATCGCCGCTGACTATGCCGATGCGCATCGAAGTACATCCAGCCTGTTGCAACACTTCACGGCATGCTAGGGCACACCTTTTTGGATCTAAGCCCCCAGCATTTGTCACGATTTTAACTTTTGCCCCTTTAAGCCAAAATGGAATGATGCTTTTGACCACATCAATAAAATCGCGCGCATATCCACTATTGGGATCTTTGGAGCGCTGCACTGCCATGATGGAAAGAGACACTTCAGACAGATAATCTAAAGTTAGAAAGTCAAGATCTGGCTGTTGCTCCAATAATTTCGCAGGAGCGTCATTGCTATCCCCCCAAAAAGCTTGAGCGTTGCCAATTTTTAGAGATTTCTGCTTCATACTTGTATCACGCCTGTGTGGAAGGTGCGCTCACCAACAGGTACACGCATCGCTAGATGCAACAAATTCGCGACGACATCCCGTGTAGTATGGGGAGCGATGATGCCATCTACCCATCCACGCGCAGCTCCATAGCGGATGTCCGTTTGTTCTTCATAACATTTTTTTATCTCTTGATGCATCTTAGCCGCCTGCTCTTTATTGAGCTCGACACCTTTGCGTTCGGCAGCCTTCTTCTGTACTGTAAATAGTGTATCGGCAGCTTGACCTGCACCCATCACAGCATATTTAGCATTGGGCCAAGCGACAATAAAGCGGGGATCATACGCTTTACCACACAAGGCGTAATTGCCGGCACCAAAAGAATTTCCTAATACCACCGTGAGCTTAGGCACAATCGAATTGCTGACGGCACTGACTAATTTTGCACCCGAACGAATGATGCCCGACTGCTCCGCCTCACGTCCTACCATGAAGCCCATCACATCTTGAAAAAATACGAGCGGCAACTTCATTTGATTGCAATCCATCACAAAACGCGCGGCTTTATCTGCCCCTTCGGCATAGATCACGCCGCCGATCTCAACATTGCCCTTCCCACTTACACTCTGGATGCGCTGATTAGCCACAAGACCAAATCGAATGCCTTTGATGGTAGCAAAACCTGTCACTAGCGTCTTGCCATAATCTGCTTTATATTCCTGCAACGAATCAGCATCTAATATGCAAGCGAGCAGATCTCGCACATCATAGCTTTGATGTCCATTCCCCCCCATAATATCATAGACCTCATCCACAGGCTTTTGAGTGGCTGCATTGACATTCAAGGGCTTGCTAGCTTCTTCTGGCAGGAAATCGACTAAGGCGCGTAAGCGTTTAATACAGGCTTCGTCATTAGGTTCATAAAAATCTACCGTTCCACTAATTTCAGCATGCATTTTCGCGCCTCCCAACTCTTCGGGATCAACAACCTGTCCGATGGCTGCCTTGACCAAAGCTGGACCCGCTAAATATAACCCGCTCCCTTCCGTCATCAACAGCTTATCGCACAACACGGGCAAATATCCTCCACCTGCAATGCAATTGCCCATGATCGCCGCAAACTGTGGAATACCTGCAGCAGACATGACAGCATTATTGCGAAAGATGCGCCCAAAATCGTCTTCATCAGGGAAAACATCCTCTTGAAGGGGTAGGAATACACCGGAGGAATCGACTAAGTAGATCACTGGCAAACGACATTCGAAAGCGATGCGCTGAGCTCTTAGCACCTTTTTAACAGACTGAGGGAACATGGCCCCAGCTTTGACCGTAGCGTCATTGGCAACGACCATACACTCTCGACCACATATCTGCCCGATGCCCGTGACGACGCCAGCTGCAGGCAGTTCACCCCACTCTTTATACATATTCCATGCCGCCCAGATGCCAAGCTCGATGAAAGACGAAGAAGGGTCGACGAGGTGCTTTAGGCGCTCCCGCACGGTCATTCTGCCTAAACGCAGCTGGCGTTGGGTGCCTTCGATCCCTCCCCCTTCTGCGAGCTTTGCCTCTTCAGCCAAGAATTGTTTCGTCAATATGCGCAAATGATTCTCTTTCATGAAACGTCTACACCTGTATAACAATGTGATACTTTTTCCATGTCGCTATCCATCGAACAAAATAAGGTGCGCAAATTATGCTCAACCTGTCCAAACGCCAAGCGACAATACAATTTGGCGGCGGCCACATCATTTTCCACTGAAGCTGTCGTTATCTCTCCATGCATAGTAGCATCAATTTTACTCAATACAGCCGACGAGGTGTATAGGGCAATGGCACATTCAGCAATGCGCTCCAGCTCTAATTGTTTTTCGACAACACCTTCACGGTAATAGGCCAGCAGCTTGCCTATACCAAAGCTAAAGCGCCTAATTAGCGACGAGAGCTTCTGAGCTTCGCGCTGTAAGATATCTGCCCTCACAGTGACATCCGGACGAGACAAGCGCGAAAATAGCGACGAAAACATACTCCTGATAAACTTAGATTCTTTAAAGGGCGTTTTAAAAGCTTCTAAGAAAGCTTTCATCTCAAGTCCAACTTCACGCATCCCTACAGCGGCGATAAAGGCGCGCAACACATCATTCGACCCTTCCCCGATCATATTCAGACGAGCATCACGCATCATCCTCTCTAAAGGACAACTCGTAAACAAAGAACGTCCTCCATAGATCTGCATGGTATCATAGATGATCGCCCACAAAGCCTCACTAGTAAACACTTTCAAGATGGCAGATTCTAGCATGATATCTTCAACATGTGCATCGATTAAACCTGCTGTCATATATGTTGAAGCATCCATGGCATAGGTCAAAGCAGCAATCTTAGCAATCTTCTTCTTCACCAGACCAAAAGAGGCCAAAGGACGACCAAATTGATGTCGATTTATAGCATGTGTATTTGCCATCTCCATCAGAACTTTGGCTGCCCCTGTACACATGGCTCCAAATGTGGTGCGTCCATAATCCAACACGGTTAAACATACCCTTAACCCACCACCAATAGGACCTAAGATATTTTCAGCTGGCACTTCCATATCAACAAATTCGAGGTTAGCTGTCCTAGTGCCGCGATGGCCAACCTTCTCCAATGCTGGCACTGCTACTTTAAAGCCCGGCATATCGGAAGTGACTAAAAATGCCGTGATTTTATCCTGCTTGCCTTTTGGGGTGTCAATTTCAGTTTTAGCCATCACTGTCAATATCTGGGCCACACTGCCATTTGTTGTCCATTGCTTGCGCCCTGTAATGCGATAGACGTTTTTTACAGGGTCATAAACGGCGCGTGTTTCGACCCCTGACGCATCAGAACCGGCATTTGGCTCCGTCAGTGAGAAAGCCGCTATCTTTTCTGCTCTAGCCAAAGGTCCAAGCCAGCGCTCGCGCTGTTTAGGGGTGCCAAATAAAATTAAAGCCTTTAAGCCTATGCTTTGATGCACACTAACGAAAAGCGAGGTAGAAGCGCAGCGCCCAGCAAGCAATTCAGCCACCTTACAGTAGGCTTGCTGTGACATCCCTAGACCGCCTAATTCTTTAGATACTGTCATCCCCATGACACCCAGCTTGGTAAGTCCGGAGATGACTGAAGCGGGGATTTCGCCATGGCGATCGATCCAATCGGGATCAATTTCTTTATAAGCAAAATCCTTCACTTTAGCCAAAAAAGTATCGAGCTCTGTTTGCTTTTCTTTGCTAAGCACAGGATAAGGAAATACTAAGCTAGATTCGAAGCCACCAAAATAAAGCTTCTTAGCAAACCCTGCAGTTTTCTTGTCTGAAGCAAGCAACTCTTCGGCTAATCGTCTTTGCTGATCATCCATGTTAACCCCTAAAATTTAATATGCATTAGCATATACCAAATTAAATTATTAAAGTTGAAGCAAATCGCTTGGTGATTATAATCTAACAACAAAAAATGGACTGAATGGACTGAATGGACTGAATGGACTGAATGGACTGAATGGACTGAATGGACTGAATGGACTGAATGGACTGAATGGACTGAATGGACAAATATGGACACATTAATTCCAAGACACGGTGGATATCGTGGACTTAAAAGTTTTCAGATAGCCCAATTGGTTTATGACATCACCTCAAGATTTTGTGATCGCTTTGTAGGTAAGCGCAGTCGCACGCATGATCAAATGGTGCAGGCAGCACGCTCTGGCGTGCAAAATATTGCTGAAGGCAGCCAGGCTTCTGGCACTTCCAAGAAAACAGAGCTCAAGCTCACTAATGTGGCGCGGGCTAGCCTCGAAGAACTATGCCTTGACTATGAAGATTTTCTTAGGCAGCGTCAGCTGCCAATTTGGGATTATGCAGATCCTCGCCGCCAAGATCTCATTAGAAAGCGATTAACAACTGCCGATCAGTTTGCCCTATGGGCAAAACAATTACATCAACAAAACCAAGGAAGTCTTGAGGAGATTGCTGCGAATGGCGTGCTAGCGCTGCTTGCAGCAGCGTGCTCTCTTTTAGATAGACAGCTTGTGGCTCAGGCAGATGCCTTCAAACAGGAAGGAGGATTCACTGAACGCCTTTATCATTCACGAATCAATCATAGGAAATAGTCCATGTCGTCCATATTTGTCCATGCAGTCCATATTTGTCCATGCAGTCCATATTTGTCCATGTAGTCCATTTCGTCCATGCTAAAATGAGTTTTAAATTGCTAGATAGTCGTTTGTTGCCAAAAAACCCCATCACCCGCTTTGCGCCAAGCCCCACAGGCTACCTCCACCTTGGCCACGTAATATCCATGGCCTACGTCTTTGGTGTGGCTGCACTTAGTGGAGCTAAAGTCCTCCTCCGCATTGAAGACCACGATCGACAGCGCTACCGCAAAGAATATGAACAAGCCATTATCGATGATATGGCGTGGCTGGGCTTCATTCCCGATAATTGGCAAGAATTTCAGACAGAAAAACGTCCGTCAGACTTTCGTCAAAGCGACTGTAGCCAGCATTATGCGGCAGCTCTCGAAGTGTTAGCTAAGCACAATAAAACCTACTACTGTGAATGCAGTCGGAAAATACTCGTCGAAAACCCAGATGCTTTAGAACAGCGCTATCCGGGCACTTGCCGCTCAAAAAACTTACTTGCCACACATTCACATGGCTTGAGATTGCACCTGTCTGACAATGAAGAGAAAAACTTCACAGATCTCATCCATGGTACAGTCATACAAAATCCGGCGCAACAGTGTGGGGACTTCTTATTAAAAGATCGACATGGCTACTTCACCTATAACTTTGCGGTGGTGGTCGATGACATCCGCCACGGCGTCAACTTCATCATCCGCGGCGCAGATCTTTTACATTGCACGGGACGCCAACTAACACTTAGGCAACACCTAGGCCATAGAGATACTCCGCTATTCCTACATCATCCCCTTATCACGGATGCTAGTGGCAAAAAATTGAGCAAGCGCACCTTTGCCGAAGGCATTATTCAGCGACGTGAGCGCGGGGATAGTCCGCACAACGTGATCGGCGAAGCCTTATTCTTGACAGGAATGTTACCACGCCAGATGCCCATCAAGGCGAGCGAAGTAGCGAAAGTCATTAGTCAAGCATCAGCTTCCCAGCTTGCAAGCTATCATCGATGATAGCTTGTAAAACTTTAATTTTATCAGCCAATTCCTCGTAGTTCAGCGCGTGCTTTTGAAGGGCATTTACAGCGCGCATGATAGCCTCTTTAGCCATCGGCAGATCTCCTAAGACAAGCTTTAGTAGGGCTTGATGCATGTCAAAGGCAACAAATGATTTGCGCTCAATACCAACGAGTCGACTTTGCGAGGCATATTGTACAGCGATATTTAAAGATCTCTCTGCTTCTTCCAAATCGATGGTTTCAGGCTCTAAACAATATTCAGCAAAGTGGTGATGAACTTCGGCAATCAAGTAGCGACTGTCTTCAGTATCAGCGAGCATTTTTATGTCTAGCAGAGCTTGGCGTAAATAGGTAATAGCCTCTTTTTTTCGATCTACATTAAAAAGCACAGCGAAACAGCAATTTGCGATTTTTACTTGCATTTCTGTGGAATGATCATAAGCGAGCGCCTTATCGTAAATAGCAAAAAGCCCATCAAGATCCGAGGGTGACTTCCGCCGATGCTGCCTCGACAAAATCTGATAGTAAAGACCGCCCAATTCGCGCGTTCCCACTTCATCATTCATTAATAAGAATAATCCTTCACTCAGAGTGAATAAAAGTTCACACCGTTTTTCATCAGCTTGTCGTCCATCTTCCTGTTGATAGCAACAACAAAGCAAACGAGCCGTATCCGCCAATGCAAAAAGGCGCTTTGTGGGAGCAGAAAGAGCTAATGTATGCGTAAAGGCTGTGCTTATGTAGCTGTCGACATGTGTAGTCAGCATTAGTTCTTCAATGCTATCAGCAAGCTTGATGTTTCTCTGCAGTCTGGCTTGTAGCTCATGCAGTGTTTTAAATGGACACAAATCAAAACACTGATTGCTCATTCCCATAGCATATAATTGCAGATCGAAAGAGATTAATGACAGTGACCTGCATGTACTTCGCTCTGCCATAAAAAACAAGTGAGCGTACAGACGTACAACATCACCTATAAGGAAGATCAGTTTAGGTTCAGGTTTCCGATTCTCTGTCGCTGACAAACAATGTAAGGCTAATTTATAAGCTTTTTCCAATAGCTGTATCTTCTTATCACGATCGAAAAATGTCTCCGTGGACATTTCATAGGTGCGATATTGCGCCAACAGATTATCGATAGAAAGTAAAGCATCTTCATAATCTGCTGTTGTAAAAAAACAGCATCCGAAGTTGATCGCCTCTAAACTAGACATTGCACTCCAAAATATTCAGTAACGAGAAAAGCTTAGGACAATAACTTGTTATGCGGTTTACGTCAAACAGACAAATTTAATAAATAAAAATATTGCATTATAATTAAAATTAATGTATTATTTACAATTTAAATATTAGGTTGTTATGACAATTCAATCGTCTACATTTAATCCAATTCGACCTCACTTAGAAGATCATCGGCAATTACCATTGACACATCAAGAGATTCCAGCCCCTTTTGCCGCCCAGGCGTTGCGCTGGGGCGCAAATTTAAATCTTTTGAATCCTCCTAATAAAGGCCAAAGCAAAATATCTAAATATTTAGGCAAGCCACTCCGTATGCTTGCGCGCCTCGTCTATTCCATCACAGTCCCCGCGCTTTGCGCGCTGGCAGGCGTACCCTATCATTTAACAAGCATGGTTGTGAACGTTGCTAAAGCGGCACTTAATTATAAAAACCAATCACTGAAAGCTTTTTATAAAACGCGTGCCTTTGGTCATTTTAGCTCTGCCGTCATCGACCTTATCTCATGGGTGCCCATCACCGCTTTGCGCTTTGCTGGCGATTCAGGCATGATTGCGCGTTTTATTGCCTATACCTACTATGATACGAAGATCAGCAAAGCGTATCAAGACAGCATTTTTCTCGAATTGAACGCGAAAAGTGTATACGCTTAAAAATCTTGTAAATACGAATTGTATCACAACCATATTTTGAAACACAGAGGCACAGAGAACACAGAGGGAGATTTTTGTTACATATATAGCCCCTCCTTCACTTCTCTGTGTTCTCTGTGCCTCTGTGTTTCAAAAATGTAATCGAGTTTAAGAGCTACATGATACTACCTGATATCCAAAAGCATCCCATCGCAGACTTACATTGCGATCTTCTTAGCTATCTGTGCCGCGATGCACGACATACGCCATATGACCTGTCTGTGCGTTGTGCCATTCCTCAGCTAGTTGAAGGGCACGTCAAAATTCAAGTGCTAGCTATCTTCTCTGAAACCTTTCCTGGATCCTCAAAGAAAGGGATTGCGCAAGCTGAATGCTTCAAAACACTACCCAGACTTTATTCCCAAATTTTCGAACATCTGCGTACTAGGCAACAACTTGATCGTTTACCTTCAGCACAGACCATCGGCATCTTACCTGCCATTGAAAATGCTTCTGCCTTGTGTGAAGAAGATGAAGATATCCATGAGGCTCTCAAGACAGTAACTTCAGTCCTTCATAAAATTGGCAAGTTAGCCTACATTAGTCTCACATGGAATACAGAAAATCGCTTCGGGGGTGGTGCTGCAACAAATATCGGGTTGAAAGGGGATGGCAAACAACTCCTCGAATATCTGTGCGAAAAAAATATCCCGATTGACTTCAGCCATGCTTCCGATGCCTTGGCATCTGACATTCTCAATTACTTAGACCAAAGAAATTTGCATCCTCCACTGCTTGTCAGCCATTCCAATATGCGCAGTGTAGTTGATGTACCACGCAATCTACCCGATGAAATCGCCAAAGAAATTTTAAAACGCAAAGGGCTAATCGGCCTTAATTTAATTCGCCATTTTGTGGGTGAGGAATCGCCTTATTACTTCGTCAAGCAACTGGAACACCTGTTAAAGCTGCATGGAGTAGAACAAGCCTGCTTGGGAGCCGATTTTTTCGACTACGGCGATCTTCCAGCCACGTATCGTCGTCCACAGGGATCTTTTTTTCCCGATTTTGATAATGCAGCCTGTTATCCGCGCTTAATTGAACTCTGGCAGAAGAACCTAACCCTATCTCCTGAAGCCCTTGCCAAAATATGTTACCACAATGTGACTAACTTCTTACAAACGCATCTCTTTACAATTTGATTTATACTCTACTGTGCTGTATAATAACATCTCTTTAATCACCAAAGACTTAAAATTAATAAACCTCTACTATGAACACAAAAAACAAAACAGTCGTCGTAGGGATGTCTGGTGGCGTGGACTCTTCCGTGACTGCCTTATTGCTCAAGCAACAAGGCTACAATGTCATCGGCATGTTCATGAAAAATTGGGAAGAAAAAGATGCCAATGGCACCTGCCAAGCCTCGCTAGAATATGAAGATGTCGTACGCGTCTGTCAACAAATCGACATACCTCATTACTCCGTCAATTTTGTAAAAGAATATTGGGACAATGTCTTCTCACATTTCCTTGCTGAATTCAAACAAGGATATACGCCGAATCCCGATATCCTTTGCAACCGCGAAATCAAGTTTAAGGTCTTACTAGCAAAGGCTCAAGAGATTGGTGGCGACTTTCTTGCCACTGGACATTACTGCCAAAACATGCTTCAAGACGACCGTTGGCACCTGATCAAAGGCTCAGATCCTGGTAAAGATCAAAGTTATTTCCTTTATACCATCGGCCAAGCAGCCCTAAGCAAGGTCCTTTTTCCCGTGGGCGGGATGCTTAAAACTGAATTGAGAGCCTTTGCCCAGAAGCACGCCTTAGCCACTGCCGCGAAAAAAGATAGCACCGGCATCTGTTTCATTGGTGAGCGCAAATTCAGCGAATTTCTCAGCAAATATATTGCTTATACCCCAGGCCCCTTCCAAACACTTAATGGCAAAGTTGTCGGGAAACATGAAGGTGTTGCCTACTACACGCCAGGGCAACGCAAAGGGATGGGCATTGGAGGGGCTGGTGAAGCCTGGTTCGTGGTAGACAAAGATGTTAGCAACAATATTGTCTACGTAGCTCAAGGCACACGCCACCCTGCTCTATATTGTGATGAACTCACAGCCACTGAGGCTAGCTGGGTTGCCGGAGAATTTCCTTATCCATTGCCTTTTCGCTGCCACTCCAAAATACGGTATCGACAGCCTGATCAAGAATGCATCATCACTGCTATCCATGAGGGCAAGGTGCATGTCAAATACACGATTCCTCAGCGCGCAGTGACAAAACGGCAATCTGTGGTATTCTACCACGGAAACATATGCCTACGCGGAGCCATCATTGCAGAACCCGGCCCTTCATATTACTCACAGGGGCGTTCGTTGCCAGAAGTGATAGCCCCCTAAAAGGCTTGAATAAAGAACGAAAAGGACCTAAAGGACCAAAACGACCTAAAGGACAAAAGGCTACTGTCGTTCAGTCCTTTAGGTCGTTTTGGTCCTTTAGAGGTAATTGCATAAGTGAAAATATACTGTCCGAAACGCACATAGGTTACACTTTGTTATACCCCTTTCAGGGGTAGAGCCCATTCGAGACGATTGCAAAAGCGCCAAAAAGCGATAAACCGGACTTTTGCAATTACCTCTTTAGGTCCTTTTTTCCAAAAGGTGTCTATGCATTTAGAGGTTTGAGAGCCTGCGCTGTTAATCCACCTGCCAAAACCCCTAGTGCCACGCCTGTGATAGCGATGATAGGCCCAGATGAAACCATACCTAGTATTCCTAAGCCAAGACCAAGTCCCACAGCAGAAGCAAGACAAGCCGACACTCCAGCTACAGTACCGAAAACCTGCAATGCTTTTCCACAGATTGCCAAGGCTGTTTTTTTCCACGAACTATCCTGGATAGCTTCAGCTTTTTGGCTCACTGACTTCCCTAACCAGTTGACCCCCTTACCAATAGCTGCCACAGGTAATGCAAGCGCTCCAATGAGGGTACTGCATTGCGCCACACCTATCACAGAACCCTGTATTGAAGCACCCTTAAAGCCATCAAAAAACAGCTCCGACATTCCTGTGCATGTTATAAGTGACATAGCCCCTCCAAAATAATGTTATTTAAATCTTTTATTCCTAAACATAAAAGATTCATTGGTTAACAATCAAAATAAAAATAGGCGCACCTTGCATTCATTATATAGGATTCATTATCCTCCAAATCGATCATTCAAATTTTGAGGATTGTCAGTGTTTGCAAATATTTTTTTTCTATTCCTCATCTTATTAATTATTGGTAGTGCTCCTGACAGCTCTACAGCTGTGTTATTTACCAATGATCCACGCGCTGCTTTTGGTGTTGCTCTCTGCATTTATCTCTTCCTGCTCGGCATGATTTGGACGCAAAATCGTCTGTTGAAAAAAAACACCACCGTAGCAAGTGAGCACTTGGGTATTTTAGCAAATATCGAACTCTTGACTTTCTTCATCGCTTCAAATTTTATACTGGGTGTGCAACGTGTGTTTCAAAGCGAAAGCTTAGCTCCATTTAATGACACGCTCTTCATGACATATACGCTAGGACTATATTTTTGGGGTTTATTTGTCAGCCATCTTGCATCTTCATCCACCCAACAACTTTCGCACAGATACACCAAGGCAACATCTGCTTTACGTTATTTGTTACCCTTTGTCTTGCCATTTTGTATTTTAGTGTTCCTGGGTGACTTTATCTCTCTCATTCCCTACAAGCAAATAAAAAACAGTTTAGGGTTCGACAATTTTGCCTGGGCTGATCTACTCATCAACCTCATCATGAGCTGTGTCGCACTACTAGCAACGATGATACTTTTACCCCCTTTACTTATCGTAATATGGAAATGTCCTCACATCAACGATCCCGTGTTAGAAGAAAAGCTCGAAGCTCTCTGTACACGCGCCCATTTTAGACATGCAGGCCTGAGAATATGGACGATCGTGGGGAACACCCTTAATGCCGCCATCATCGGCATCTTGGGACCTTTCCGCTACATCATCTTCACACCAACATTGTTAAAACGTCTCTCACCAAATGCTATCGAAGCCGTTCTGGCTCATGAAATAGGACATAATAAACATCGCCATTTATTGATCTATCCAGCTATCTTGTTAGGCATGTTGGTTTCTGGATGGTTGATTATAACTTTTGTCTTCAATTTCATCATCTATAGCTTCAATGAAGACCTTATCAACCATCCTTCGCCCTTATGGTCTTCATTAGTTCCCTTAATTTCGTTAATCGTCTTCGTCATCACTTGTGCGTTATATTTTCGCTTTATCTTTGGGTATTTCTCACGCCAATTTGAAAGACAAGCCGATTTGTATATTTACAACCTGAAAATACCTTCACAAGATATGATCGAGGCACTCGATGAAATTGCGCATGCTGCAGGAGGAATACACAAACATCCCAATTGGCATCACTGCAGCATTCAAGAAAGAATTGATTTTTTAAAAGAGACCCAACATGATCCAGCATTGATCAACCAACACCATCGTAAAGTGCGTCGCAGCCTAATCATCTATTTCCTCGTCTTGGGTTTGGCCATCGCCTGCTTGGTGCTTATATAAATAACAAAGGAGAACTCCATGAAAGCACAGACTGAAATCAGCCAAATCAACGAATTATACCAAACCTATCGTGAGCAAGCTCTAAAAGACTTATATACGTTCCTTAAATTTCAAAGCGTTAGTTCTGAAGCTGAGTTCAAAACACAGGTATTGGCTTGTGCCGACTGGGTGGTAGACTATTTGAAAAAGATAGGCTTTGAAGTTGAAGTGTGGCCGACGCAAGGTCACCCCACAATTTTTGCCCAATACAATCGGGCTGGGCCTTCACAACCTACATTGTTGATATACAATCACTATGACGTGCAACCGGTGGATCCTATTGAGCTTTGGCAATCCCCTCCCTTTGAACCCACTGTGCGCAATGGTGAAATCTATGCTCGAGGAGCCCAAGACAATAAAGGACAGTGCTTTTATGTCTTACTAGCCCTTAAAGCCATGATCGAAAGTCAAGGTTCCTTACCTATCAACATCAAACTATGTATCGAAGGTGAAGAAGAATGTGGCAGCCACGGCCTTTCGCAAATCGCCAAGACGAAGAGCAAACAGCTCAAAGCGGACTATTTGGCCATTGTCGATCTAGGGCTTACAGAAATTACAAAACCGGCCATCACGCTTGGCTTGCGTGGCTTGGTTACCATGGATGTCGAAGTCTCCAGCTCTCATACCGATCTACATTCCGGATCGCATGGTGGGGTAGCTTTCAATCCCATTCACGCTCTTGTTGGTTTATTAGCTTCTGTGCGCAATAAGGAAGGGGCCGTGACAATTCCTGGCTTCTATGACGACGTACAACCCTTATCAAAAGAAGAGAAGTCGCAACTGGCTTTAGATTTCGATGTGCAAGCGTATGAAGCCACCTTTGGCACTAAGCCCACGGGAGGTGAAGCCGCTTTTTCACCTGTAGAGCGCAATTGGATACGCCCTACTTTAGAAATCAATGGCATCAATGGAGGGTATTCTGGCACGGGCTTCAAAACAGTCATCCCGGCCAAAGCCACGGCCAAAGTGTCTTGTAGATTGGTTCCTAAGCAAGATCCTATGAAAATTGGCAAGCTCGTCGCTCATTATCTTGAATCCCACGCCCCTGCCGGCACACATGTCAAAGTCACTATCCACCCCGGCGTTGGCCAAGCTGTAAGAGCTTCCATAGATTCTGCTGTCACCAAAGCTTTTGCCACAGCTTATGCAGAAGTCTTTCAAAAGCCCTGTGAATATATTTATGCAGGGGGCTCAATCCCTGTAGTGCCAGAGCTGGCAACAGCTTGTGGAGGTGAAGTGGTGATGGTGGGACTTGGCCTGCCAGACGATTGCATCCATGCTCCCAATGAACACTTCGGCGTAGAGCGGATCGAAAAAGGCTTTTTGACAATAGTCAGAGCACTTCAACTACTCAAGAAATAAACACATTCTTGTGACATAATAGCCATCTAAATATATAGATGGCTGTTGTGAATCACTTTTACGCAGCAAAGTAGCTTGAAAAATTTTGCCATGTTTCTTAAGCTAACACCTTCTATCTTAATCCATTCTCTACGTTTAACAGGAGCAAACTTATGACAATACGATCATGCTTTTCTAGGGGGATAGTTCAACTGGGGTTAAATGCAACCATTTTAGCCATGGGCACATGCCTTATCCCCCAGGCTTCAGTGCACAGTAAAGAAAGCCCGATTGCGCGTAGGGCAATCGACTTTACCGAGGTCGCTAAAACGGCCATTCCGGCTGTGGTTTCAATCAATGTCAAAACCTCTGCGAAAACGAAACCTAGTAAGCAAAATCCTTGGAGATGGAACGCGCCGGACGATGAAGCTGGGAACGATGCCTTTGGAAGCAACGATTTCTTCCGCCGTTTTTTCTTTGGAACGCCGCATGGCAGCGAGCAAGAGCCTGCACCTAGTGAAGGGCAAGCTTCTGGCTTTATTGTCACAGCTGACGGCTATATCCTCACCAACTGCCATGTGGTCAATAATGCCACCGAAATTACCGTTGTTCTCAACAATGGAAGCGAATTTGTTGGAACTATTGTCGGACAAGACCCCAATACAGATATCGCCATTGTTAAAATTGATAGTACAGATCTGCCGTTCATTACCTTGGGAAATTCTGATGAGCTGTTAGTAGGGCAATGGGTGATTGCTATTGGCAACCCTTTGGGATTACAAGCTACATTGACTGTCGGTGTGGTAAGTGCTACAGGGCGTAACGACCTTGATTTAGCACATATTGAAGACTTCATCCAAACCGATGCCGCCATCAATCAAGGTAACTCTGGAGGCCCTTTGCTCAATCTGGGAGGCGAAGTCATTGGCATGAACACGGCTATCTTTACAAATATGTCCAGTGGCTTCATGGGAATCGGTTTTGCTATTCCGAGCAATTTGCTTAAGCATATCATGGATGATTTAATTGCTACCGGCAGAGTAGACAGAGGGTTCTTGGGGGTAGTGCTACAACCCATGGATAGCAGTTTAGCCAAAGCTTTCAATCTGGACAAAACAGAAGGGGCCTTGGTGGCTGAAGTCAGCAAAGACTCCCCTGCGGATCGCGCTGGGCTTAAAGCTGGTGATATCGTGCTTAAGTATAATAAAAACCAAGTGACAAATATAGCCTCCTTGCGCAATGCCATTGCTTTAATGAAACCAGGGACGATAGCCTCCTTAACCATCATGCGCGATGGCAAAATCATCGAAGTACCGATTGAAATTGGCAGCTTCCCTACTGAAAAAGATCAGCTTGCTTCCAAATCGACGAAGGGCAACAAATATGGCTTCAGCGTGCAGGATTTAACGCCTGAATTAGCTAAAAGCCTTGGATATAGCCTGGATAAAGGGGTGGTCATCGCCTCGATCGACAGTGGCAGTCCTGCCGCTAGGAGCGGCTTGAAAAAAGGAGCCTTGATTGTAGCGATCAATCAGCAAAAAATAAATTCAACGACTGAATTTAACAAACTGCTTGAGGCGACACCCAAAGGCAAACCTCTTCTACTGCTTATCAAACAAGGAGATGCGATGCGTTTCATCTCACTACAAGTAGGTTAATAGTCAGGAAGAGAAAAGGGGTCAGCACCACCAAGTAGGAGAGGGCCATATGGCTCCCTCCTTTAGGAAAACTAGGAAAGCACTTGATTTTGTACATAAATTTATGTATAATCGGGATAGATTGGGATCAGATGAAAAAGAAAGATTTAGAGAAAAAGCTCAAAAAAGCAGGTTGGTGGTTGGCTCGTCACGGTGGAAATCATGATATATGGACTAATGGAAAAATTACTAATCAGGTACCAAGGCACGCTGAGGTTAATGAACTTCTTGCTAAAAGTATAGTGAAGCAAGCAGAGCAGCATCCTGGAGGAGAAAAGGGGTAAATATGGAATTAGAAGGTAAAATTTGGAAAAATAAAAACCATTGGCTTGTGGAAGTATCATCTTTGGATATCATGACGCAAGGAGAAACTCGGGAAGAAGCATTATTTATGATTAAGGATGCGATATTGGAGTACATGCAATACTATTTTGAGTCTGAAACTGAGGGGTTTGAGTTAGCCGTCAATGAGTACAAAAAAACAGTGATCGGAATAACCGCGAATAATAATAAACTATTGCTGGCACTATCGCTCAGAAGGCAAAGGGAAAAAAGTGGTTCAACAGTTCGCGAAGCAGCAGAACGTTTAGGCTCAAAATCTCCAAACTCTTACGCTCAGTACGAAAAAGGAAAAACAAGGATTTCATTGGATCAATATGAAAAACTGTTACAGGCAGCAAATCCCTATCAACATCGATTATTAAGGGTGGTTTAGGAAATTATCACTGTTTTTGCAAAAGAGCAGCCCGTAGAAAACGGGCTACTCTTTTGCACGCATCATGTATTAATCAAAATCTTCAGCTGTTTTTAAAATTAATTTATTATCTTCACAAGCAACCTGCTGGTAATGAGTTATCTTGTGGAAAGCCGGATTATTCCAGCCATTGGTGTCGTAGCAGATGTATACATCCGAAGAATGATCACTCTTTTTCATTTTAGAGATGATATTCGCCATGTTTGAGTGCTGTTGCTGCAAAGCCAATGTTAGTGGGGTAACAACTCTGTAATAGCGCATGCCAGGACGATTCATGGAAGTGAATGTGAGACCACTTGTGTAGACATACAAATAAACCCTCCGTTCTAAATCGGCGCCCTGCCGCATCCATTTTTTTACTTCTACAATGTTGTTGGCCACAATTGATTTTGCTAAATTGGATGTCAGCTCGGTGCGCTTTTCGAAGGAAAGCCCCGCACCCAGTGTCTCGTCGCTTAGCTTTAATTCTTTGTCTTTAATCAATTGGGTATAAACCACCCTATCAGTCATCAAAGACACCTTTTTCAGTCCGATAGAGCTTAAATGTTTATTGAAACTGTTTCTGTTTGCTAGGTAGTTTTTACCATTGATTTCAACTTTTACTAGGTTTGCAGTCAAATATGCATGGAGTAGCGTAATTGGATCCCTATGAATCCTAAAACTCTTTCCCATGCCTTGCGCATTGTCTCCATAGCCGAGATGTAAGCGCCCATGATCTGTTACAGCTGTAATTGTCATAATAAACTCCTTGGTAAAAAGACAATAAAGCATTTATT
>JABDFJ010000007.1 GCA_013286645.1 Chlamydiota bacterium
TCCCCTGCATGTGCGCTTTGAGCGCTCGCTTTGGAATTTATTATGTCGCTTTTGCACACAGGAGATGGGGACAGATCCTGACCGTTTGAAGATGCTCGAAAAAGGACACTATGTGCATGCGGTGCATGGGAAGGAAAGGTTTAGCATCAAAGCCCAAACCCCTGCGGCTAGTGAGCGGCTGTATGAAATCTTGTATAAGCGCCCTTATGAGACAGAAGAAACATCGTTAAAGTTCTCTAATCTATCGGAAGAAGAGCTCACTTTATGGGAGAGGGGTTGTCCTTCTTTGCAGCTGCAATATGAGCTGTCGTATTGGAACGATATGGCCAAGTGGTTGATGGAATTGCAGGAGACGAAGAGTCCTTATACGATTTCATTTGAGTATACTGTCAAACAGATTCCAAAGAGCCTTAAAGTTGCTTTTCCAGAGGTGGTCGTTGAGTGGGCTTTACCTGAAGAATGTCTGATTTCTATCATCCCTTCGCTAGCAACTGTAGAAGCGCCTTTAGCTGTGCATAGTGCATGGAAAGAGGTGGTGAAAAAGATTGTCTACGACCCCGAAAGGCATTGTTTGAATATTGTTCCACGTGAGCATCAAGAAGTACAACATGAGCGCCTGAAGCGTCTAAAAGCGATTGATATCGGGGAATGGGCATATGTGCCACACGATGGATTTTACTCTAAGGAAACACATTTCTTATTGGATGTTACCGAATTTTATGACGTGGAAAAAATCCTCAACGAACACGCCTCAGCTATTAAGGCACTCTTTGTGGGTGGTGTGATTAAGAAGTCATTGAGTGCTGTTTCTTATGCGATGTCCTTTGATAAGCGTTGGAATTTGCATATTACAAGCTATCTGTTTACACCCGGGGATCTGACAGCACCCGGATCACATAGTTTTGGCTCATGGGTGTATGTGGAGAATCGTGGGTTTTATCGCGTGGAAGATCACGACTTTGGTGCGCTTGAAAAAATCATTCCTGCCGGGGATGTGGCTGATTTTGTGAGTGAACATCGTCCCTGGTTGAACACGCAGAGAGGCTTCCATACCCATTTGATTACTTTGGAAGCCAATTTGAATTATCGGGTGGATCAAGGCAACTATTTGACCTTTGGACGCGAAGTGGAGTTCCCCGAAGAACATTTGGTGACTAAGGATTTTGGACATTGGGTGTATTTGGAAGGGGTCGGTTTCTTTTCGAAGGTGAGCACCCATACGCGCACATCGGTGCATGCAGGCATCAAAATTCCACCTAACCAGATCCCGGTATTTATTCGGCACAATCGGGAAGATTTGCATTTTGTAAACGGTTTTTTCAGCGCTAGGTGTCCAGTTATTGGCTCTGGAGCCTCCATTGAGTTGGTTTCAGGTGATCAAGTGAGTGTGATGCCCAAATACACATTATTGCCAGAGTATGCTGAGCGCGATGTACGTTTTTTTGATGATTTCGTGTATGTGGAAAACGAAGGGTTCCATGAGCTGCCGGTTGACAAGCGTTTGCCAGAAGGGTTTGGTTCCCCTACTTTGATTGAAGGAGAGCATTTGCCTGTTTTCATCGATACGCAGCTGGCTAAATTGCTCCCTTTTGCTTCGTCTGTTGATCCCCGCTTGCGTAGGCCAAAGACCAGTTATTTGGTTACCGATGAGATTGAACAGCAAGTTTCACGCGGCAAAGATGGTTATGCCTTGAAGCTTAATTATCAGACCGAATTTGGTTCGATCTCTTTGGCGTCACTGTGGTGGGCGCTCCAGCAGAATCAGCGCTATGTGTTTTCTGAGGCCGGTTTGATTGATTTATCAGATCAACGCTTTGGGTGGCTGAAAGGGGTGAGCAAGAGTCGGGTAGATCGCAAGCGTAATATGTTGACTTTGCCCACGCTTGAAGTGTTACGCTTGAATGCTATGGAAGGGATTACTGCTGCTCCCACGCTCGATCCGCAGCAGCACCATTCTTTGCAGTTGTTGCGCGATTTGACTGAATTTCGTATGCCTGAAGATCCTGATTTGACTGGACTGCAAAGTCATTTGCGCCCATACCAGCTGCATGGCGTGCGGTGGCTGTGGTTCCTTTATCACCATGGATTGTCGGGGTTGCTATGTGATGATATGGGGTTGGGAAAGACGCACCAAACGATGGGGCTGCTGATGGCCATAGCCAATCATTGGCGCAAGCAGGAAGGCGATAACAGCAAACATCACTTTCTGGTGGTCTGTCCGACGTCTGTTATTTACCACTGGCAGGAGAAGTTGCGCGATTTCTTGCCGGGCTTACGCGTCTGGACCTTTTATGGGGCGAAGCGCAGTTTGGACACTTTTTATGAAGAAAGTGATATTTTGCTTACCTCGTATGGCGTATGGCGCAATGAGATTGATGTGCTTGGTAAGATGACGTTTGAAGTCGCTATTTTCGACGAGCTGCAAATTGCTAAGAACCATACCAGCCGCATTTATCGCGCCTTGCTGAAAGCTAAGGCTCGGATGAGGCTTGGGCTTTCGGGCACGCCTATTGAAAACCGTTTGCGCGAATTGAAAGCGCTCTTTGATATCGTTTTGCCTACCTATTTACCCTCAGAAACCGACTATCGCGATTTCTTTGTGCGACCTATCGAGAAAGAAGGCAATCAAGAGCGACGTCTGTTGCTCTCGCGTTTGATTAAGCCCTTTGTGCTTAGACGCAAGAAGGAAGATGTTTTGCTTGATTTGCCGGAAAAGATTGAAGAGATCTCGCATTGTGATTTGTTGCCAGAACAGTATCAGTTGTATGTGGAAGTGTTATCCACTTCGCGCGATAAGTTGCTGACTGAGTTGAGCGATGATAATACGCCTATCCCTTACATGCATATCTTTGCGTTGCTTTCTCATTTGAAGCAAATCTGTAACCATCCTGCAGCCTATCTCAAGAAATCCGTTGACTACAAACAGTATCCATCGGGTAAGTGGGAGCTATTTTTGGAGTTGTTGGAGGAGGCACGGGAGAGTCAGCAGAAAGTCGTCGTGTTTTCGCAATATCTGAATATGCTAGATATCATCGAAAGTTACTTGACAGAGAACCATATTGGATATGCTGCCATTCGCGGTAAGACAGCCAATCGGGGGGAGCAGTTGCAGCGCTTCAACAACGATCCCAAATGTGAGGTCTTTGTGGCCTCATTGCAAGCGGTGGGATTGGGTGTGGATCTAACGGCAGGGTCGGTGGTGATCCATTATGACCGGTGGTGGAATGCAGCGCGGGAGAACCAAGCTACGGACCGTGTGCACCGTATCGGCCAAACACGTGGGGTGCAGGTGTTTAAGTTGATGACCAAGGGTACGATTGAAGAGCATATCGACTTTCTGATCCATAAGAAAGGACGTTTGATGGAAGACGTGGTGAGTGTTGATGATCATCAAATCGTGAAAAAACTCGACCGCCAGGAGATGATCAGCTTATTGCAGTTAATACCCAAAGCCGGTAAAGATTAAGGACCATATATAAGCTTAAAGGAACGTGCGCCATTAAAATTCTAGTTTTGATCATTGCTTCTGATAATTTTCCCGTCTACTGTGCCTTGCAACAGGTGTGGCAGTCTTATATGCATCTGGATCCTATGCATGTGGAAGCCTACTTCTTGAAAGGTGATCCAGAGTTAGCTACTGAGACTCAAATCAAGGGTGATGTCATTTGGTGTAAAACTGAAGAGAATTTAATTCCAGGTTTACTCAAGAAGACTGTGTTAGGCATGGAAGCCATGCTGCCACGGCTTGATGAGTTCAATTTTGTGATCAGGACAAACTTGTCGTCTTTTTTTGTTTTTTCGCGTTTGCTGAAGTTTTTAGAGCTTCTTCCTGCGACTGGTTGTTATTATGCTAGTTCACTGCATTCAAAAGGTGTTATTTTTGGTTCTGGGGCAGGAATTATTCTCTCGCCTGATTTGGTGAAATATATCATTGCTAGCAAACAAAAGTTGATGGATCAGCCGGTAATCGATGATGTGATGCTAGGACATCTCCTGTTACAGCATGGTAAGAAGGAACTTTTAAGTGCCAGTCGCATGGATTTTCCTAACATGGAGACATGGTTGCAGGAAAAGGATGCGATTCCCGATTACATTTATCATTTTAGATGCAAACATGAAAACCCTGATTTACGCAATTGCGATGAGGTCTTCATCCAAAATGAGCTGGTGAAAATGTTCTATCGATAGATATTTTGCATCATTCATTTGCCTGCCCGTGCCTGGACAAAGGCAAAGGCAAAGGCAAAGACAAGGGCAAGGGCACGGGCAAGGGCAAGGAAATGAATGATGCAAGCTGTCTAATGAGCAGGGGGGTGCTGTGCGCAAAGTGTGTATGGTCACAAATTACAATCGGTATGAGTCTAAGCGCTATTTTGCAGAAAAACTGTTGGCAGCACTGCAGCGGCAAGGTCTTGAAGTGATCAAAGTTGATAGCTCTCGTGAGGGACCTCAAGCCTGTTTGACCGCTATCCAGCAGTTTGCGCCCGATTTAGTCTGTACTTTTCATAGAGAACAGCCCGACAGTGAAGGTAAATTTTGGTGGGATTATTTTCTTATTCCCCATCTTTCGATGTTGCTTGATCCAGCTTGCTATTCTCTTGATTTACTTGTCAGCCCCCTATCGATTATTTCTTGCGTTGATCGCCAAGATATCGCAACTATGCATGCAAAGAATATTAAGAAAGCATTTTTTTTCCCACATGCCGTTGAAAGAGAACTAGCACCAGATCCCTATCTTGAAAGAGTGTATGAGGTGGTTTTCTTTGGGAGTTGTTATGACTACGAATCTTTGCGGACTTATTGGGGTGGGTCTTTGCCTCTTTGGGCTAGCCGGACAGTAGATGATGCGATTGATCGCGTTTTTTCCAATGGTGGGGTTTCATTAACGCAAGCGTTATTGCAAGCGGGGCAGGCAAATCCGACCTTTCGAAAGACTGCTGAATATGGACTACGGACGTTTTGTTTCCGTTGTCTCGATACCTACACGCGAGGCAAGGATCGGATCGAGCTTATCAGATCGATCAAAAAAGCTCATGTACATGTCTTTGGAGAATTGGAGCAGGGACTTGGATTTGAAAAAAAAGGGTGGTCTCACTATTTAGGTAAGCAATCCAATGTGACGCTCCATCCAGCTGTATCATATAGCGAAGCGCTCCAGATCATGAAACAGAGCAAAGTTGTGTTGAATAGCATGCCATTTTTTCTGGATGGATCGCACGAGCGGGTGTTTGCTGCTTTGGCATGTGGGGCTCTCCCTGTGAGTAGTGCCAGTGGTTATTTGCGGGAGGAGTTGTGTGAGGGGGAAGAGATTGAATTTTATCCAGCCGGGCACTATACAGACGTCAGTGATCGGATCGATGCCTGGCTCGGCAATGAAGCACAGCGACAAGCAGCTGTGGTTCGTGGTAGAGAGAAGGTCATGCAGCGCCATACTTGGGATCAGCGGGCTGAGTTGCTGGTTTCAGAGGTTGAGAAAATAATAGCAGGATGAACACGATTAACAGAATCGAGGGGATGCACCTCGCAGCAAGATCAACGATGAAAACGATGTAACGATTCAGTGCCGCCATCGATGATCGAAATGTCAGCACGTTAGTTCGTTGCTGTTAGCTTCGATTCGATGTAAAATAACCCCTCAAGCGCATTCCAAGGCCTGTGCCTGCAGCTGCCAACGCTAATGTCACAGGACCTGTGCTGGCAACTGTTGCCAAGCCAAGCGAGGCTCCAACGCCTGCCGCGGTTAATTGTACAGCGCTACTGGCCTTTTGGGATATAGGAACGGATGGATTGATTAAATTGGCTAGATGCCCTTTTGTAAAACTTAATACATATGATGTAACGAATTGATCGGCTGCAGTTAGCGATTTAAATGTAGTGTCGCTCATCTTCGCACACATGTTTTTAGCGTTTTCTACACTTACCTCTAGTTGAGCGCGATAGTCCTCGTCCAGTTGATCGCGAGCATTTTTCAATTCAGTCAGTGTGGCGTTGTTTAGTTCTGCTGCCCAGTCAGGCTGTGTGCGCAAGAATGCATTGATATATTGATCTGAAGCTTGCAGATGCTTTTGAAGGTTCAATAAGCCTATCAATTTCTTAATTTGCTCTTCTTCCAAGTTTAGTTCATGGGCAGATCTGGCAATTTCTGCTTCGTGCTCTGAAATCTCTTCCAACTTGATATGGCCTAATGTTTGTTCGAGTGTATGGATAACTAAGCCTGGCAAGGTTGTTTCGATTTCGCTACTAATTTCTTTTAATCTAATGAAGTGATCGAGCGCATCGATTTGGTTGCTCAGGAGCATTAGAGAGGTGCGATCATCTTTAATATCATCTACATCTGCCAATGTGGGATTGGCATTTCCATTCAGAATAGGGTTGCAATGCGCTCCTAGATAGCCGGCTTTTGTAGGTTCGAATGAATGCTGGCTACGGCTGACATTATCCGAATGAGCCATACAGGCTATATAAACTCCACCAAGCGTATGTACTGTATCGCCTTTGACGCGGTTTTCTTCAAAAGAGAGGGGACAATAGCGCGTTTTGTAACTAGTCATCAATTTAGCCGCATTTTCAGCAAATCGTTCAGCTTGCTCCTCTAATGCTCTAGGGCTACACCAGGTAATGACGTTTATGCCCCGCAGGGTATGCAACGGAAAAGCTTCGGGGGTGTCGAGCTTGTTTGCCATTTGGGACACCATGGAGTGAACTAAATGCTGGGATAGAGCTCCCCCTTGACTATGCCCCTGGATGGCAAGACGAGGAGTAAGACCCCTTTCGACTAATTCCTGGCAGCACTCATTGATGGCTTGAAGGATGGTTTGCTCATGCTTGGCTTCGAAAACATCTAAACCGGAAGCTTCGGCTAAATTGTGCGCCACACTTTGCATGTCGCTAGGATTGGTGCCTCTAAAAACAGCTTGCAGTTCTCCTTGTCGGTTGGCGGTTAAACCTTGGAGTAAGCAGAAGGCAAAACCCTCTTTATCAATGACGGTTTTAACCTCATAAAATACTGGTTTGTCCTTTTGACAAGGGACAGGTAGGATAAAGCCTTCTTCAAGAGAGGCATAACCGATGCGACGACTGAGAAATTCTGTCGCGGCTAGGTGATCATAATGTGTTTCGGAATGTTCATTTGTAAAATCTTGCCAATCGGTCAACGCTTGCAGGCGTTTGATGTCCGCTGGGAAAATGCTTTGGACGACATCTTTTTCTGTAGGGGAAAGAGTAATCATCCTGGATGATTGGCTACCATACGCTTCATGTCTAAAGAATTTAAGCAGCAGGTGTATTTGGTTGTCTTGTAATTTGTTAAAGGAATCATCAAAAACATCGCCTGAGGTAGGGATCAACGCTTCTAGATCGATGATTAAATCATCGGCAAAATAGTGACTGAAATTCTCCATGAAACGCTGTCGAGAGTCTGCTGGAAGAAGCGATTGATAAAAATGCTTTAAATCTTGGGTGGTGACTTCAGTTGCCAGCGACACTTGTAAGCATTTAATATCGTGTGAAGAGAGTGTTTGTTTATCATTTAGTTTGTAATTATTCCACGCTTTTTGGGAGAGTCTCTCCCCATAGACTTCATTTAATAATGATTTGATTTCATTGGCTGTTTTCCCTTTCAGCGCTTGAGCAAATTTGGTTGTTTGACTTTCGGCAACATTTGCAGTGGGCGAGGAAAAAAAATTGTAGGGAATCATACTAGTGGTATTTGAAAGTATACTTACCAACCGAGATGATAGAGTAGGAGGTGAGGGGCTGAGAGCTGGGGCACTGATCGCTGCAAGAGTTGTTGGATTGCTTACATCATTGGATGCTGGAGTGACTACCTGATCTGGAGTTTGCGAACCACCGTTTTGGGGAGTAAAAGGTGTGGGTCCTGGGATGCGGGGAGTTGGACTATCAATAGACATATATAACCTAAGTATGGTTTATTATAATATTATAATAATATATTTATGTATTTATTTATTATAGCTTGGTGTTTTTTTTAGGGGTAGTTTTTTGTTAGTTGCTTTATGAGGAAATGGGCTTGGATTCAAAAAAAAGGCTCATCACAAATTCGAGTACCGCACTATTTGAACGCGAAGGTCGCGAAGTAAGCGAAGATAACGCGAAGAAAGTTTTATTTATTAAAGTACATGCTCAAGACAAATCTTCTGATATCATCTTTGACCATTCTCTCCTTGAAATTAATCAATAATAAAAAACGTGTTTAAAACTTACGTTTTTCGTAAGTATTTAACACGTTTTAACGTAGATATGTATTTTATGCGAGTAAGTGTTTGCTAACACAGCCCATCCATCATGAACCCCTTATTTTTTCACAGCCCCACTGGATTCTTGTGGGCTCAAGTTCCGATTGTAGATTGAGTAATAACCTCAATCTTCTTCAAGATCGTATTCGATGTAAGCTTCATCGTCTGCGTCTTCGAAGTTGTCATCGAGAAACTCATCCCCCTCGTGCCCTTCTTCCTCTTCGCGATAAGGATGATTTTCTAAGCCCGGAGATTCTTGCTTATGCTTCTCTTGGCGTTTTTTTCCTCTAAGATAGATTTGGATGGGTAAGCCGGCAAAGCCATAGGCTTCACGGAATTGATTGTAGATATATTTTTTATACGACTCCACCATAAGGTTGGGGTAGTTGACGAAAACGACAAATGTTGGCGGTTTAATACCTACCTGAGCCATATAGTAGATACGGAGGCGTTTGCCTTGGAGCATTGGAGGGTGGTTTTTTTGTAGGCAGAGTCCGATAAATTTGTTGAGTTGGTGGGTGGTGATACGCTTTTGGGAATCTTCTTGTACTTGTTGCGCTAAGGCAAAGATCTGGTCGACATTGCGTCCCGTGAGGGCCGACATGAACAATTTTGGGCAGTGTTTGAGGAATGGCACCTCTTCTTCGATGCCTTGCATGCAGTGTTCCATGCGGAACCCTTTGACGAGATCCCACTTATTGAATAGCAGGATGCAGCCTTTGCCTGACTCTTCGATCATGTTGGCAATTTTTTTCTCTTCACGTGTGATCCCTTGTTGTGCATCGAGCATCAGTAAACAGATGTCGGCTCGTTCGATAGCGCGTTGGGTACGAATAGCTGCAAATTTGTCCACGACTTCGTGTTCAGCATGTTTACGGCGGATGCCGGCCGTATCAATGAGGTTGTAGGCGACACCATTGTGCTCAAAGGGGATGTCGATGCTATCGCGGGTGGTTCCTGGGATGGGACTAACGATGCAGCGTTCGGTATCGAGGAGGTAATTGACTAAAGAGGATTTGCCCACATTAGGGCGTCCGACAATAGCGAGTTGGATCTCGTTTGATTCGGTCTCTGCCACTTGCTTACGATCCAATCTTTCGAAAGCCGCTTCTAATAATTCCGCGATATGCCATCCTTGGGCCGCTGACACGGGGATCATTTTGCTGATGCCGAGGTTTTGGAAGTCGTACATCATATGTGCTTGTGAGATGTTGTCGATCTTGTTGACAGCTAGACAAACAGGTTTCTTGGTTCGGTGGAGGATGTCGGCAATTTCTTTGTCGAGTTGGGTGGGTCCAGTATGCACGTCTACCACCATGATTAAGCTGTCAGCTTCTTCGATGGCAATTTCCGCTTGGCGTTTGATGTGCTCATTGAATTGGGCTTTGGAGCGCGCGTCGATACCACCGGTGTCGATCAATTGGAAGGGGAGGCTAAAGAAGTCCGCATCAGCATAGATGCGATCGCGGGTGATTCCTTCAGCTTCGTCGACGATGGCAATATTTTTTTTGCATATTCTATTAAAAAGGGCGGATTTGCCTACGTTGGGGCGTCCTACGATGGCGACTTTTAGTAATTTAGACATAAATCTCGTATTAATTGTGTAAAATTTAGAGCATATGATAGCAATTATATAATTAAAATAACACCATAAATAGCTTTAAGTTAGAGAAATCAATTGGACATGGACGAATTGGACTTCCTAGACTTCCTGGACGACCTGGACAGCTCTGTCCAATTTGTCCAGGTCGTCCAGGAAGTCTAGGAAGTCCAATTCGTCCATGTCCAATTGATTTCGAAAATTGATTTTAATATTAGTAATGCTACATTAACACTTTGTTGTTTGAAATAAATAAAAAGCTTGAATTTTACCCCTAGAAACATTATCATTATTTTTGCGAAATGAGCTGGACGGGGCTTAAGCAGGATTTGCTATGTATAATGCTCAGATTCATTCTGACGACATTTCTTTATTACCTTTTAAAGATGATCTTTCAAACTATTCTTGGGGGGTGTTTCGGCAAGATGCTATAGCGGCACTTTCTGTGGCATTGCTGACAGTACCTCAGGCGATGGCTTATGCTTTATTGGCGGGGTTGCCTCTATCTGCAGGCTTGTTTGCAGCTATCTATGCTTCGATGCTCGCGGCTTTTTTTGGATCTTCGCGCCATTTGATTGTGGGACCAAGCAATGCCATTGCGATTTTGGTGCAAACAGGCACCTCGGATATATTGTATACGTACTATCGTGGATTGGAGGGGGTCGATCTTGAGCTTGCGGCTTTACAGATTCTCACCCAGTTGGCTTTGGTGGTGGGGATAGTACAAATTTTGGCAGCGGGATTTAAGCTTGGAAGGTTAACACAGTTTGTGAGCCATTCTGTGGTGATTGGATATATTGCAGGTACAGCCATAGCCATGGTGGTGAATCAGTTTTTCACTTTTTTGGGCATTGAGAATACTCCTGGAGATCAGTCTATTTATGAAAAAGGGGCGTATTTGGTCACTCATTTGGAGCAAATCCATTGGCCGACAGCTGTAGTCGGATTGGGCAGTTTAGTGTTATTGGTTGGATTGAGGCGCATTGATAAACGCATTCCAGCGCCCGTGATTACCATTATTTTGGCTGCTGTAATGATTAATCTGGTGAATAGCTATTCATTCAGTCAGGTTGCGACAGAAGCTACAAATGACAGTCAGTGGCAAAATGTGTTGTTAGTGGGAGATCGAGGCAGTTTGGATGATTTGATTCCACGATTTGCCTTTCCCTATTTCGATATGGGGCTGATGAATTATCTTTTGCCGTTAGCTTTTGCTGTGGCTTTGTTGAGCATTATGGAGACCACATCGGTGGCCAAGACGATTGCGGCTAATTCGGGGCAGAGGTTGTCAGTTAACCAGGAGATCTTTGGTCTTGGCCTTGGGAATATGCTGTCGTCTTTCATTTGTGCCATGCCCATTTCAGGAAGTCCTTCTCGCAGCGGTTTGAGCTATGCTCTCGGAGCACAAACCCGTGTGGCATCTATTTTAAATGCTACGCTTGTGGCCTCGGTGTTATTCTGTTTTAATGCGATGATCATGCATATCCCTTTGGCAGCGCTTTCTGCTTTGTTATTGGTGACGGCGGTTAATATTGTTAATCCACGCCAATTTTTTCTGTGTGTTAAGGCCACGAATTCTGATGCTTTTGTGTTGTGGACGACGCTTTTGTCCTGTGTGTTTTTGAGTCTTGATGTCGCTTTCTATATTGGGGTCATTTTCTCTATTACCTTATATCTGAAAAAATCAGCGATTCCGCAGCTTGTAGAGTATGGCATCGATGATGAGGGGGAGTTGTATAACCTTGATTTTTCGAAGGTGCATGAGCATCGGACGATACGTTTAATCAAAGTAGAAGGGGAGTTATTTTTTGGGGCTGCTGATATTTTCCAGACGACATTAAAGACTATTGCAGAAGATGATACCAGCACCAGAGTGATCATTTTGCAGTTAAAAAATGCTCGTGATATTGATGCTACCGCCTGTTTGGCTTTGCAGCAATTGTATGTCTATCTAGTAGGATCTGGTCGTCATCTTGTGGCTTGTGGGATGACACAGCAAATCTGGGATGTCTTAAGTGATTCAGGTATTGTGGAACAGATTGGTAAAGAGAATATGTTTGTCTTCGACGACCGGCATCCGCATCAACATATGCTTAAGGCATTGCATCGAGCGCGCTCGTTAGCGCACACCGTCATGCCGCAAGCTTCTACAGTTGGCGAACACGTACAGCAACCTAAAGGGGTTCCTGTAACTATTGAAGGGTAACCTAGCAAGTTGATGCTTTTCGTCTAATCATTCTTGATGAACAGATTCGTCCCCACATAAATGCAACACAGAGTCGCAGAGACACGGGGATGGAGAGAAATGTAAATTTAACAGGATGAACAGGATAAACAGGATGTTCCTTACAGCAAAATTAACGATGGAAACGATATAACGATAAAATGATAGAACAAGACAAGAACTACTCCTTTGATTAGACAGAAAGTGTTTTGAACTGTTGTTTTGAAGTAATGAAGGAGTTTGGACATGGATTTTTAGAATTGCAAAGCAATCAGGAATGTATTGTTGATGTAGACATGACTGAAGAACAATTTCGTTTAGAACAACAAAAAAAATCGTTATATCGTTACATCGTTTCCATCGTTGATTTTGCTGTAAGGAACATCCTGTTTATCCTGTTCATCCTGTTAAATTTGCGTTTCTCTGCGTCATCGTGTCTCCGCGACTCTGTGTTACATTTGTGTGGGAACAAACGCGTTTATTAAGGACTATCTGGTGAAAAGCACAACATTTGCTCGTTTGTGACTTTTGCACTCATCAATGATTTGGATAGTGAACGCCTTTTCTTAAGGCACTGGATCGTATTTGATGAGGCGGCCTCCGCCGTCGCGTGTCCAACGATAGACCCAAGGGTCTTCATTTTCGCGCATCAGACGATCACAGCCCATAGTGAAGCCTTGGAAGAAGCCGTATTTGCGTATAGCATCGAGGGTGTATTGTGAGCTGCTCGGGATGAAATGGCTGCGCGGTCCATCTGCCGGTGAGATGACCTTCTGGTGAAAGCTGATCATGATTTCGGCAAATTGTCCTAAGATGGGTGTTGGGGATGAGGTTTGACATACAGCTGTGGGGCGTTTGTTGTGGGCGAGATCGGCATCTTTGCCCCAGGGGTCGCCAAGCAAAGCGGCGTGGTAGCAGCAAATGCAAGCAATGATTAAGCGCACAGTTAAAATCCTTTTTGGATCATGAGAATGGGGAATAGGCAATTTTTTGCCATGACATCGCGCCCTAGTTTTTCATAGAGGACGCGGTTATATTCTTGCGCTTCTAGTCCGGCTCCATTGATCCCTCCGAGGTACCACCCTGACTCTAAGCTTGTGACGATGATGCCGCCGGCGATATAGCCGCGGTCAAAGAGTTGGTAGGCGGCGGCGATAAATAGGGTGTTGATGATAAAGGATGTGAGAGCGGAGTTTTTTTGTCCCACATATAAATAACCGGCTCCTGGTAAGAGTGCATTGAGCGTTTTAGCTGTGGTTACCGATTTGGCGTTTGAGGTGTAGTCACAGAGAAATTGGTTGATCTCTGGGTTGGTTGTTTCACAGGTATTTGTTGAGTAGAGGGTGGGAAAATCTGCTTTTGAGATCGCTGTTTCTAGGCTTAAGTTAGCAGCCAGTTCTTCATTTGACTCGTTGATGAGAGACATGATGCGGCACGCTTTGTCGTCCTCACCGATTTTGATGTAGGCATCATAGAGGGCGATGAGCAGATCTTGATAGGCTGGGAAAGCTTCGGTTGCTTGTTGAAGATGGCTGGTTTCAAAAGCATCGACGGCTTCTTGGTATTTGTTGGCGATATAATAGGCAAAGAAGATGTCGTATTCAATTTCAAGGCGGCGCTCTTGGTATTGACCTGGAATGAGAAAGAGGGCTCGTTTGAAGCAGGTGAGGGCCCGATATAAATCCATTTCTTTGGCGAAGGCTTTACCTAGTTGTAATTCTTTGCCCCAATCTTGAGTTTTTTCTACTGATGTGAGCTTGGCGAAATGTGTGGGTAACCTTTCGATGGCGTAAGGTTGCGGCGTGTAGCAGATATTTGGTACCAACTGACAACACGTTGGTTGGCAGCTTATACAAAAGATACTAAGCATAAGGGCCCATAGCGTAGCTGATGCTAGCTGTTTTTGTATAAGCTGCTCGGGATGCATCAAGGGTGCAGTCCCATTTTGTCACTATCGCAGTCTTGATCATCTTCTGGATGCAAGGTCGCTTTGACATTGAATAGGTCTAAAGCTTCTGTTGTCTCGTATTCATCGGAATTTTGCAAGCAGTTGTGGTAATCGTAGATATCTTGTTGGTGCTTTGTGAGCCACTGGACTTCTTCTTCTGTATCGATGATTTGAGGACGGATGAAAATCATTAAATTGCGTTTTGCGCTGGTGTTGTGTTTATCGCTGAATGCTGCGCCAATCAGTGGGACGCTGCCCAGGCAGGGCACTTGGTTGCGTTCACGCGATTCTTCATCTTGCATCATGCCGCTGATGATAAGGAAGTAGGTGTCAGGGATATGAGCACGAGTTGTTGTTCTGTGGATTCGTGTGGTAGGGCCTGGACTCGTTGAGGCAGTGCTGGCGTTAGTGATGAGCCCGGCGACGATGGTGCTGACTTCTTCTTCGATATCGAGGGCGATGATATTACCATTGCCAAGATAGGGTGTCACCTTCAGGCGCGTGCCGATATCGCGATATTCGTAGTTACTGGTGATGACTGAACCGAGGTCATTGGAGATGGATTGCGTGCGGTAGGGTGTGTTCAATCCAACGAAAATTTCGGCTGGAGAGCCATCTTCGACCAAGATTTTTGGATTTGAAATCACTTCATCTTTGGTGCGGTCATGTAAGGCGTGCACTAAAGCCCCTATGGAGCCGAATTCTGTGCCGCAGTGCGTGATCTTTTGTCCGATGATGCCAAGGTTGAGACCTGTATTTTGAATGAGGTTTCGTGCATCGGGTACAATAGGCGATATGAGCGGCGTGCTGCTCTCTGGCAGGCCAAGTCCGGTCACCCCTGTTGTTTTTTTCATGACATTTATCAGAGGCGTATTGGGGTCGGTGAAGAAGGATTGAGCACCCGCTGCGTTGTCGCCGCCGAAGTCTGTGATATAGCTGACACCGTACTCTAAAGAATCATCAAGTGATGTTTCCATGATGAGCATTTCAATGAAGACTTGGCGCATGGGGGCGTCCAATTCGCCAACTAAGACGCTCACTTTGTCGAGAGCTTCTTGGGTGCCACTAAAGACCAAACTATTTGTTGGTGTGATCCATTGCACGCTGCGCAAGGCTGAAATGAGATCTTCGTTGCCTCGTTCATTTTGTAAGATGGTATCCGCGATTTGACGCAACGATGGCTCGACGCTGTCGCCTTTGCGATATTTGAGTTTGTAGATATAGAATTGCGTTTTCTTTTCGACGCCTCCTGGTAGGAGTGCGCCTTTGGGAAATTGACGCGATAGTGCCGTGTTGATAAAAGGCTCCCCTTCATCGAGTTGGAAGACCCAATTGCCATCTTTATCTTTTACCCAGTGTCCCTTTGGTTCTTCAGAGCCTGGCGCTGCCGCTTCGCCGGGGATAAAGGTCCATTTGCCATCGGCATCGCGAATCCAACGCCCTGTGGGTGGATTGTCACCGTTTGTCGGAGTGGCTGGTTTGAAGATCCATTTGCCATCAGGACCGAGAATCCATTCACCGTTATTTGTTTGGATAACATTTTCAGTCCCTGTTTTTTTGACACTAGCGGCGCCTTGCGCTGCACTAGCAGCATTGGGTCCGATGATGGTGCCTGAGGGGGTAGTTGTGACGTTGCCGAGTTTTAAATCTTTGAGGTTGAAAATGCGTGTGGTCCCGTGATCTTGATCTAGATATTGGAGAATGGCGATGGTGCGCTCGACTAAAAATGGGGAGGCGATGATGAAGATGCTATTTGTCGTAGGTTGAGAGACGAATGTGAGGGTTTGATCTTGAGAGATGGGCTGCATGATCTGTTGGACGAGGGGGATGAGCACATCGATGGCGGTGAGTTGGCTGACATATTGGCCGATGACGAGGCCGCTATTTGGGGCATCTAGACTTTTGATCAGTTGGGCGATCTTGGCGACATTAGCTGATATATCGGTGACGATTAAGTGGTTGGAATCTTTAAGGGCTTCTATGAGGGCATTTTCTGAGGTGAGTGGACGTAGAATGACAGCGGCTCTTTCGGGGTCTAAAGTATTGAGGCGAAAGACTTGAGTGACGATATCGGAGTCTTCGACTTTACTGCCGGTGAAATCTTCAGAAACGACTTTTGAGATGCCGTTGACTTTTGGGTTTTTATGGATAATGAGGTTATTGCCTTCCTCGATGAGGACCAATTCGTGGATCAGCAGTTCTTGTAAGAGTGCTGTCATAATATTGTCGATAGTGGCAGGCTCTTCTGAGATGATTGTCACATTGAATTGGAGGTCATTTTCGTCAAAGACGAAATTTCTATTGGATATTCGGCTAACGAAGCGGATGTATTCAATGATGCTGACATTATTGAAATTGATCAGCACAGTTTTTTCGGTGTTTTCATTTGCGTTGGTGGATTTAGTGTCATCGGCGGCGATGAATGCATCATCAGAAGGTGGTGTGGGTTCAGGAGGTGTGTTAATGGCTGGTTGTGGAGGAATAATTTTTTGTGAAACACTGATGGTGGATATGTTAGCAGCAGGGCTTGTTGTCGAGGCTCCGAACTCGAATGTTGCTGCGTTGTCGGCATGCAAGTTGAGATGGGGTTGTGATAGGATGACAAAGAGGGATGATAGCAATAGAAGGCATTTGAGGCGTATTTTTCTTTTCATGAGATAGTATTATTATTACTGCTTTTAGCTTTTTTATGAGTGAGTACTTTTGTCCGCATAAGGCAATCGTTGTTAAGGCCGCTCTATAGCGAAGGTGAAAGCTAAATTATGATTTAAATAAAAAAGTTTACACACAAGTTCGCCTTGCGGGTTTTACAATTGCCATCCCTTATTACAAATGAAATATTTTATTTCCAGAAAATAAAGAACACCGAACTCGTATGGGTCGTCACAAGTTAGAGTACAACACTTTTTGAACGCGAAGATCGCGAAGCAAGCGAAGGCAACGCGAAGATTTTTCTTTAGTGGGTATGCTCTTACAAATTTATGGAGCTGAATTTCTTTCTTATTTAAATTAACCATTTTCAGCAGCGTTATTGATTAACTTCAAAGAGAGAATGGTTAAAGATGATATCAGAAAATTTGTCTTTAGCATGTACTTTAATAAATAAAAACTTTCTTCGCGTTGTCTTCGCTTACTTCGCGATCTTCGCGTTCAAATAGTGCGGTTCTCTAATCTGTGATGAGCCATCTGTATGAGGGATGGATCAAATCAGAAAGGATAGAACAATGGCGACAAGAGAGCAAGCATAATGTGGCTCAGTAATTGTTTTTGCAACAATGCGGCTCAGACAGTGCGTTGGATGCTGATGAGGGTGGGGGTGCGTTCGTGGAGAATTTTGCTTAGAGATAGCTTTGTTTTACGCAGAACAGTCTCTACAATCTTTTGCGGGTGTAGATGACCACTTTCTAAGAGTGCTTGTTGGAAGATATCTTCGGAAAATTCCTCGTCGTCATTTCCTTCTAGGGAATCAGGAATTAAAGAGCCTAGCACTAGGCAGTCATTTTTTTCCCAAGGAACCGATACTTCAGAAAATTCAATATCGCTGTCGATGCCAATAGCTAAATTGGTGGTGTCGATTTTGGTGATACTTTTAGTACCTGCAGGTAGATGCCAAAGAGTGCCATAACCGCAAGAGAGGAAGTGGAGTTTATTTTCTTTAGGCGAAAGGCGAATGTAACTCAACGCAAACACTTGATCGACCTTATCGTTAATTAACAGCTTATTAAGCATAGTGGCTAATTCGATAGGTTGATTTGTTAGGTTTCTTAGGGCATGCACCATGCCTCTTAGCAAGGTGGTATAAATCACTCCTTCGGCGCCTTTGGCTGAAGATTCTCCCATGATGATGCCATAGGTGCCATCTGGAAAAGAGAAGAAATCGTAATAAATGCCATAAGTATTCAGTCCTTTAGGACTCACTAAACCAATCTCAAGGCCTTCCCAAGTGGGTGGTTGTTGTGGGGCTAGGGTGTCTTGTGCGTTGCGGAGGTGTTCGAGGATTTCGCTTAGTTGATCACCGACACGGTTTTCTTTTTGTAGGTTTGTTGAGTTTAAATAAGCAGAGACATCGGTGATGAAGTCCACAATATCTTGATAGCGATCTGTCGGATTGGGTTGAAGAGATTTATTGAGGATTTTCTGTAATCCCTTAGGCATAAGTGAGAGATGGATTTGTCCGTGAGACAGTTTTCCTAAGACTAATTCGTAAGCGATGATCCCTAAGGAGTAGATATCGGAGGGGTATGAGACTGATTCCGGGTTTTCTCGTTGTTCTGGGCTCATGTAGATGGGGGTGCCGATGAGGCGCTGTTTTCCTGGGGCGCCGCTAGCGGTTTTTTCGGTGAGTAGTTGAGCGATGCCGAAGTCGATAACTTTTACTTGGCCAGTTTCTGTGATGAGAATATTTTCTGGTTTTAGATCGCGATGGATGACGCCATGCGTGTGTAGGTGGCATAGAGCATAGGCAATGTCGATGATGATTTCTAAAGCTTTCTTAAAAGAGATTGGACTCTGTAGGAGGGCTTGTCTTAAGGATATGCCTTGTATGTATTCCATAGCGATATATAAGCCACCTTCCCATTCACCGTGGCCATAGAGCTTGACGATATTGGGATGATCGCTCATGGCTATGATTTCGGCTTCAGTGAGAAAGCGTTCTACTACATCTGGGTGAGAGAGAAAGCGGGGGAGTAGGGCTTTGATGGTGGTTGGTTCTTGAGTTTCTGGGTGCAGGCCTAGATAGAGGATGCTCATGCCCCCTTTTTCTAGAAGACTCTCGATTTTATAGGGACCGATCATTTTGGGGATGGAGGGAGAGGGCGTGGGAGTGCTTTTAAGGTCTTGAGGTATACCTATTTGTGTGAGTTGTTTATGAAAATCTGTATCGTCGGGCATTCTTGAAGGACTCCTTTAGGAGTTGTACGGTAGTATACCACACACGGGTAGCATTAAGAGGGTGACAAAAATCTCGATCGAAAGCTTTGCTGTCAGCCTCTTAAGAAAGTTCTAGTATTCTTACACCAAGAGCTTCTCCGATGCGTAGAAGTTCGCCGCGAGCGATGCGTTTGCCATTTACAACTAAATCGACACCAGATTCTGGGTGGATATCTAATTCGAGGAGATTTCCCGGTTGGAGCTCGAGGAGTTTTTTTATAGACATTTGTACCCGACCAAGTTCAATGATAACGGGGAGAGGAATCTCTTCGACGGTTAAGACAGGGCTGGAAGTTTTGATAGGTTCATGTTGCGGTTGAGTATCAGTGGGATGGCTCTCTGTTTCCTGTGTGGTATGTTCGCCGGAATGTTCATCAGCGTGAGGATCGGTGGTTGTTTCGCCTGTGAGGTGGTCGTCTAGGCCGAGATCGCTATCGCTTAAGTCGTCTAGATCGAAATCGGAATCGTCATGTTCATCTGTGTGATGATCTGCGGTGTGATCATCGTCATCGAGCAATTCATCATCTTTATTATTAGAATCATTCATAGCTGCATCTGCCTCGTGGTACAGAGGGTGTTCGAGAATTTTAAGGCTGCCTTGTTTTAGGCGAGCGCGAAAACAAGCGATGCCATTGATGACGAGCATCACGCGTCCTTTGTCTTCATCTGGATCAAGAGAACAATTGTCGAGAAAGAGAAAGTCGCCTGTCTTAATTTTATTCCATTCGGCAAGGGTAAGGTTAACGCGTCCAGCTTCGAGATGGACCATGACATCAAGGGTATCGGCCATGGGGGAGGCGAGTAAGCTGTAGGGTTGGGGTAAGTAGCGCTTTTTCCAGGCGGAGCGGAATTCTGGCGATAGGAAAATACGTCCATGGAAAGTTGTTTGTTGGATATTTATGGTGATATCCATACAAAGGCAATGTTCGTTGGGTAATTCTTCCTTATTAGCTAAACTTGGAGATAGCTTTTTATCACTATTCACTAATTCAAAAGCGTTAAGAGCTTCCATGGCGATGAAGCGATAAAAGGCGTGTAGGAAATCTTGATCGAGTTCTTCATGCATCGGAAGGGGCTGCTTGGCAAGCAGCAAGAGCATTAGTTGCTTAATCGTCTGTTCTGGCATTGCCCACCAGATTTTTCCTGGGATAGGAGCAATTTCAATGCATTGTCCAAGGAGGTGTTCGCCGAGGCCATTGAACAGTTCTTCTTTGGCACGCCATTGCCATTCGCTGTGCTCGCAGGTGCAGGTTTCTAACTGCAGTGTTTGGGATAATTGTGAGGCGAAATCATGCCAAGAAAAATCGGGGGTTAGGCCAAGTAAAGGTTTGTCATCTTGGTGGAAGAGATCACCTGGAATTTGTCTGATCCAAGCTAAGGGGCGGGTGATAGGTTGTTCTTCTGCTTGTGTGCTCACGGTCTTGCTGGGTTAATTTCAATGTTTAGTGTTTTTATATCACACAAAAAAGAAATGATAAAGGCAAAAAGAGGGTCATCCCAAATTAGAGTACTGCACTTTTTGAACGCGAAGGTCGCGAAGCAAGCGAAGGCAACGCGAAGATTTTTCGTACATGTTCAGACAATGGCGTCAACTTAAAGAAATTTTTATTAAGAAGACGCTTGGACATGGACGAACTGGACGAATTGGACGAATTGGACTACCTGGACAGAATCGGAATGAGTTGTCCAGTTCGTCCAGGTAGTCCAATTCGTCCAGTTCGTCCATGTCCAATTGAAGATAGAGTAGCCCCAATTTTTACTCTAATTTGTGATGAACCCAAAAAGATATCTAAATTATGAGACTTTTTCATTTTCCGCTTTTCTCTTTTGTTCGATGATTTTAGTATGTAGGGGTTTTGTATATAAACGGGAATGCAACATGACGAAGATGAAATCGCAGGAGCTGTTGATAGGCGCACATACATCGGCGGCGGGTGGTGCTTACAAGGCGCTGCTTGAAGGGCAACGTATCGGAGCGACGACAATCCAATTATTTACCGCTAACCAGAAACGTTGGCATAGTAAACCCTTAGAGCAAGAGGCCATCGAGCAATGGCATGAGACGTTAGCTGAGACGGGGATGCAGAAAATCATGAGTCATGACAGCTATTTGATTAATCTCGGATCGCCCAGTGAGGAAAACACAGCGAAGAGCAGAGAAGCTTTCAAAGACGAAATTACGCGCTGCCAGCAACTGGGGATAGCTTTTTTAAATTTTCATCCAGGAGCAGCTTTAGAAAGCTCTGTGGAAGAATGTTTAGATCGCATTGTCGATAGTTTAGTTATATTCGAAGATCAAATAGCGAAAGGTTCCACACGTTTATTACTTGAAGCTACGGCAGGACAAGGGTCCGCTGTGGGCAATCGCTTTGAGCATTTGGCATACATTATTGAGAAGCTGCATCATCGTCTGCCGATTGGCGTTTGCATCGATACCTGTCATATTTTTGTGGCTGGCTATGATTTGCGCACCGCCGAAGCTTGTGATGCAACTTTAAAAGAATTCGATCGTGTGGTTGGCTTGAAGCATTTATATGCATTTCACTTAAATGATTCTGTTAAAGGGTTGGCATCGCGCGTAGATCGACACGCGAATCTGGGGGAAGGGCAGATCGGGCTTGAATGTTTTCGTTACCTGATGCTCGACCCTCGTACGCGCGAAATTCCTAAATATCTTGAAACCCCAGAAGGGCCAGCCCGTTGGGAAAAAGAGATCAGCATATTACGTGATTTTAAATAACGGAGACAATAAACATGCGCTTGCGAATTAAAGAATTGAAGCAACAAGATCCCAAGCAGCCCTCGTTGGTTGGACAAGAAGTCACTATCAAAGGTTGGGTAAGAACTGTACGCAATCAAAAGACATTTACCTTTATAGAAGTCAATGATGGTTCTACGCTCTCGAACTTTCAAGTCGTGGCTAATGCAGATTTACCAGGATATGACAAGATTATGCCTCTGTTGTCTACAGGTGTTTCTGTTGCTATCAAAGGCAAAGTCGTGGAAAGTCCAGGGCAAAATCAATCTCTTGAAATGCATGCCCAAGAAGTGACGGTTGTCGGGGCTTGTGATCCGGAAGTGTATCCTTTGCAGAAAAAGCGCCATTCTTTTGAGTTCTTGCGCACGATCGCCCATTTGCGCCCACGCACAAATACCATTGGTGCTGTATCACGTGTGCGCAGTGCCGCGGCTTTTGCCACGCATCGCTATTTTCAGGAAAAGGGATTTTTATACCTCAACACGCCCATTATTACTGGTGCAGACTGTGAAGGGGCTGGAGAGATGTTTAGGGTGACGACATTGGACTTAGAAAAGCCGCCTCGTTTGCCAGAAGGTAAAGTGGATTATTCGAAGGATTTTTTTGGTAAACCGAGCTTTTTAACGGTCTCAGGGCAGTTGAACGGAGAGATTTACGCCCAAGCGCTTTCCGATATATATACCTTTGGTCCTACATTTAGAGCCGAGAATTCGAACACTTCCCGTCATTTGGCGGAATTTTGGATGATAGAGCCTGAGATGGCATTTGCAGATTTAACAGACAACATGGATTGTGCTGAAGGGTATCTCAAGTATGTACTTAGGTATGTTTTGGAACATTGTCAGGAAGATTTGCAGTTCTTTGATAAATTTGTATCAGAAGGCTTGATCGAGCGGCTCCAGAAAGTTGCAGACACCCCTTTTGAACGTGCCACATATACCTACGCAGTGCGTATCTTGGAAAAGTCGGGGAAAACTTTCGAGTTTCCAGTTAAGTGGGGGGTTGATTTACAATCGGAGCATGAACGCTATTTAGCAGAAGAGTATTTCAATAAGCCTGTCATCATCACGGATTATCCGCAGAACATTAAAGCATTTTATATGCGCGCCAATGAAGACGATAAAACAGTGGCGGCAATGGATATTTTGGTCCCTAAAATTGGCGAAATTGTGGGTGGTAGTCAGCGTGAAGAACGGTATGATCGTTTGGTAGAGAAAATTAAGGCGAATAACCTTTCCGTTGAGGATTATTGGTGGTATTTGGAATTGCGTAAGTATGGCTCTGTGCCACATGCAGGCTTTGGCGTGGGCTTTGAGCGGTTGATTCAATTTATTACGGGCATGGAAAACATTCGGGATGTGATTCCATTCCCCCGTTTTTCTGGCAAAGCAGATTTTTAAATCTGTTTTGTGTAGAAAGATTTATCTGATAGGTTGTAAATAAAAAAAAGAATTGAGTGAGGATCTATTTAATATGAAGAAAGTGATGGCAGTTTTTTTTGTTTTGGCGACTCTTTTTCACGCTATGCCAATGAAGGCAGGGTGTGGCGAATGGAGTGAGTGTGATTGCTGTGAGGATTATTTTCTCGACTTTCGCTATGCCGCTTTCTTTCCACTCTCTTCTACCGTAAGAAAAGTTTACGACAATGCGTTTCCTGATATCGAATTGGAGGTAGCCACAAACCTCACAGACTATTGTCGTGCATGGTTCAACGCTGGCTACATATGGAATGAAGGAGCCTCGAGCCTTGGCAATAAAACAACTTTAAGCATGGTGCCTTTGAGCTTAGGCTTAATGTTTGTGTTGCCTGCTACTTGTGATATTGACGTGTATTTGGGTATGGGGCCTTCATTTACCTTTTTGCGTATTGAAGACGATTCCCATTATGTGAGAAGACATGTGCGCAAAAATGGCTTTGGTGGTGCCATCAAAACAGGTTTTTACTACCATCTAGACGAGAATTTTTACTTTGAAGGTTTTCTGGATTATTTCTTGCAGCCTTATCATTTTGGTAAAGACCGTTCTAAAAAGCATTATGTTGAGCGTCACGATCTGACGATGGATGGCATCAAATTGGGTTTTGGAGCTGGTGTAACCTTCTGAGGGCACCACTAGATCAAGCGGGCTTTGTAATAGATAAGTAGGTCGATATTGCTATCTGGTACGAGTTAAAGGGAATATTCAACACGAAGACACTAAGGCACTAAGACGCAAAGATAAAACTATGGAATTTGATGTAAAAGCTTATTTGCTAGCTTTGTGCCTTCGTGTCTTGGTGTCTTTGTGTTGAATTTTGAATCGATCTTTATGGTTATGATCTTTTCTTTGTAGATAGGTATTCTTTAAATAGTTCAAGCATAGCTTGATTAAAAGCGGGTGTGTCGGAGCGCTTGCGGCCTGTTAGCAGCAAACCATCGCGCACCACCTCTTGATCTACCCATTTTCCCCCTGCATTGACCAGATCGATCTCAATGCCAGGATGGGATGTTAGCGTTTTGCCTTGCACAAAACCTGTACCGATAAGCAATTGTTGCCCATGGCAAATGGAAGCAATCGGTTTGTCTTTGAAGCCTTCAATAAAGGTGCTTGCGTTTTCTGCTAGGCGGATATCATCGATGAACATACCTCCTGGAATGACAAGCGCATCAAAATCTTCGGCTCGCGCATCCTTCAGGGGGATATCTACTATAAATTCATCCCTCTTATGAAGCGCATAGCAATCCCATGCTTGCACTTTGCCTTCATCAGGCGAGACGATTTGGACGATGGCACCTGCGGCTTCCAGGGCTTTTTTTGGTTCTTCCATCTCAATTTGCTCTACCCCTACGGCTGCTATAAGGGCGACTTTGAGGCCATATAAAAATGTGGATATGGACATTGATTTTCCTTTTTTTTAGTGGGAATTATTGCTTATTTAGCTTGGAGTTGGTGATAGCGAAAGCAATCAACTAAATGGTCGTTGACGAGGCCTGTGGCTTGCATATGGGCATACATCACTGTTGGTCCAACGAAGGTAAATCCTCTTTTTTTGAGGTCTTTACTTAATGCTTCAGATTCTTTGGTTTTGGGTGGTAGTTCTTTGAGGGATTTCCATTGATTTTGGATCGTCCTCCCTTGGACAAATTGCCAGATGTAATTGTCGAAGCTGCCAAATTCTTTTTGGATGGCTAGAAAGCATTTGGCGTTGTTAACAGCAGATCTCACTTTGAGTTTGTTGCGTATAATTCCTTCGAAGTTAAGGAGTTCGAGGATCTTTTGTTCATCAAAGGTGGCTACTTTCTTGGGATCGAAGTTGGCGAATGCTTGACGGTACCCGGCGCGGCGTTTCAGGATCGTCAGCCAACTGAGGCCAGCTTGTGCTCCTTCTAGAATAAGAAATTCGAAATGTTTGTGATCATCATGAGTAGGCACGCCCCATTCCTCATCATGATAGGCTTCATAAAGTTTGTTATTCGGTTCTACCCATGGGCAGCGGGTGCAGGAAGAATGTGGCGTTTTTTTGGGCATATGACTTTTTGTGCTCATTTTTTTCGGTAGAGATAGATGAGATATCCGATGACGGCCGCAGTGACAGTAGCTAGGATAATCTCTTCTGTCTCAAGTTCGATGTTTTTAAGGGCTGAGAGGCAATAGGAGCCAAAGAAATAGCCGATAGAAAGAAATGTCGATACCCAGATGATGGCGCCGGTATAGGCATAAATCGCAAACTGTTTGTATTCTAGATTAGTTGTCCCAGCGGATAGGCCGGTAAAGTGGCGCACGCCTGGAATAAAATAGCCAATGAGCAGCGTCCATTTCCCATAGTGTTCAAACCAAGTATGTGCTTTTTCTAGCCTTTGTTCGGTAAGGCCCACCCAACTCCCATATTTTTGGAGACAATAGACACCAGCTGTGCGTCCGAGCAGGTAACTCATACTGATGCCACAGATACTACCTGCATAGGCAGCGAGCATGGTGGACGGGATAGGAAGATTCCCGCTATGCATGACAATGCCTGTAAAGACCATGAGGGTTTCTTCAGGCACTGGCAAGGCAATGATGCCTATGGCGAGAAGGAAAAATAAAGCCCACCCCCCATATTGGATCAGCCAAATTGTAAAGATGTCATTGTTGATTGCGCAGTCCATTCGTATCTTGCGGATAAACTTTGTTGAGAACGCTTTGATTTTAAACTTCTCGATGATTGCAGGGAATAGGTTTTTTTGCTGGCGGCAACTTTTTTACCGCTGGTGATCTCAAACTGCAAGAAAAATAATCGGACATGGACGAATTGGACTACCTGGACGAACTGGACGATAAGGTGAGTGTCGTCCAGTTCGTCCATGTCCAATTGAATGGATAGATTTGGTAGTTTTTAAAAATAGTAATTCTAGTGTGATAGATTTAATAAATGTGGGTTTGTTTTTGGTTTATTTTGGGTTTATTAAATATTATTTTTATAACTTCGTGTTAAATTAACAACTATCTTTACGCGGAAGTTGCCTTCTGTGTGTACTTTCGATCTTTCTAGATGATTTTCTTTACAGAATCTTATAAATTAAAAACTATTTGATTTTGATGAATTTTAATGATTTGTCACTTTTCACTCACGCTGAATACATTAGGCTTTATAGCGCTATGTCAGCGATGATTGAGCATTTCGTGATGAAATCGTTTTTTTAAAGATGTGGATGTTTGTTATGACGTAGCCCTACTGTATAGTTGTAAGAGGTTTATCCTTGTTGCGAAAGATTGTTTTTTTTACCCTCCTTCTTCTTGCAGGGCATGTGATCGCCTTTGAGTCACCTGTCAGAGCAGCGTCGCGCCAAGATAGCTCCATCCTTCTTGATTATTCTCTAGCCTCTGCTGAAAGTCCTTTAGAGAGCGATGACTCTGAAGATACAAGCCCGGGGTATTTTAGTGACTGGAGCATTTCCGATGGCTACAGTCCCATCACACTTACGTTAAGACACACTATTGGTAAATCGGTTTGGAGCACGCAGTCCTATACCACCTTGGAAGGTCGTTACTTTTGGAAAACCGATATCCCACGTGTGTGGTCTTTTATCGATATTGGGTGTCATCGCTTTGACAATAACACCTATGCGACCAATCTTGGAGTGGGTTTTAGGTATTTGCTCAATGACTCTAGCGATATTTTAGGCTTTAATGTTTACCAAGATTCGCTGTACACGAAGTGTAATACATTCAATCAAATTGGATTGGGATTAGAATTTCTAAGTGAAGGATGGGCTGCGCGGATAAATGGTTATTTGCCGATAGGTCCTAATGAGAAGCAATGTGGAGGAACTGATCTCTTCAATGACTACGTGGGTGACTTTTTCTTTATCAGCCAGCATTTTGAGACAGCGTTAACCGGCGTTGATTTTGAAATTGAAAGTGTTCTTTGGCGCTGTCATTGTTTTTCGTTTTCAGTCATGGCAGCCCCTTATTACTATCACAATGGAGGGTGTGGGACGAAGAATATTTTTGGCGTCAGTGTAGGAGCAAAACTCAATGTGATGAACTACTTAGATTTTTCTTTCTATGCTGCGCGTGGAGGTTTTTGTGAGACGAGACTAATGGGGCAGTTGGCGATCAATATCCCTTTTGGTTGCTTTTGTGAAGACCAGTGTTGTGGATGTTGTTATGATAGATGTCTCTTATACCAGCCGACCAGGCGCAATGATGCTTTGGTGATGCATCGTTTTTGTCGATCACGCTGGAACTGGTGATTGGAGATCGATATAAAACCTCGTTGGATGACTTACAGTAAAGTATCAAGATTATGGTTTCCTGCCGATTTCTTAGGCTTGAGGAGTGTCGGGTAGGAAGCCACCAGCTTGCATGTTCCACATGCGTGCGTAGTGTCCTCCCTTTGCTAGTAACACCTCGTGTGAGCCTTCTTCGACGATGACACCTGCTTGGAAGACTAAAATTCTCTCCATATCTTTCAGGGTGGATAGGCGATGGGCAATGACGACGGTGGTACGTTTTTGCATGAGCCAATGGAGGCTTTCTTGAATATATTTTTCTGTGACTGAATCTAAGGCTGAGGTGGCTTCATCTAGAATGAGGATGGGGGCATTTGCCAAAATAGCGCGTGCAATGGCGATGCGTTGACGTTCACCTCCAGATAGTTTTGTGCCGCGTTCACCCACAATAGAATCATAGCCATGAGGCATTTTTTTGATGAACTCATCGCAGTGTGCTAGACGAGTGGCTTTAGTAAAGTCCTCTTCAGATGCTTGGGGAAGCCCAAAGAGGATGTTTTCTTTGAGAGAGCGATGAAAAAGGATAGGATCTTGGGGTATGAAAGCGATCTGTTGACGCAAAGAAGCAAACGTGACCGCAGTGATTTCTTGCTTATCGATTAAGATGCTGCCTTGTTGCAGGGGAAAGAAGCGCATGATGAGATTCACAAAAGTGGATTTGCCAGCGCCAGAATATCCTACGATGCCGACCCGTTCGCCCCCTTTGATTACGACATGTTTGTTTTGGAAGAGTTTTTTGTGTCCATATTGGAACGTCACGTTATCGAAGACGATTTCGCCTTGGGTGATATGCAGGGGGTTGGCTGTGGGGGCATCGATGATATCTTTAGGATCATTCATAAGAGTAAGAGCTTGTCTGGCAATGCCGATGGATTGGATGTAGCCGGCTAGCTCAAAGCCAACCATCCAGGCAATCATGGTGATGTTCCATGTGCCGTTGAAGATCAATACGGCTTCGCCAGAAGTAATGGTGCCGTGCAACCAGCAATAGAGCATATAACCATTGAGTCCAAGGCCTGCGCCAAGAAAACAAAAGAGACCTTGGACTGCGCGCATGATTTCGACGGATTTTCTAGCTTGAAAGTGTTTTTCTTTTTCTTGTTGCTGGAGAGATGTGATGAAGGATTTTTCTTGCGCAAAACGGTAGAAAGCATTAACGGCTAGGTTGTTAGTGAAGCTGTCGACAATTTTTCCAAGTAAAGTGCTGCGTGTTTCGGCATGTTCGCTTTGATATTTCTGACAAATAGGTTGGAAGAAAAAGCAGATGGCGAAATGGAGGATGAGCCACACGGCTAATAAAGTAGCAAACGCCGCATTCACTTCGAAGAATATCACTACGCTGGCGATGCATGCTATACAGGCTGGAAGTATTGTGTTGATGGTGTTCTTAAAGATGGTCGATACTTCAGATGCCATGTCGGTGATTTTATTTGCCAGGCTGCCAGCAAAGTGTTCATTGAAATATTTTGGGGAATGGTGCTGAATGTGATCAAACATCGCCAAGCGGATATCAGCTTCAACCTTTGGGAGGGCTTTGGCAAATAAATACCCCATGCAACAAAAGCCGATCTGCACAACAATCCAAAGAGCGCATCCCAAGATCACAACGATTTTAAGTTCTTCCCAAGCACTATTGCGATGAAGTTCGTATTTTGTGAAGATATCGACGGTCTTTTGTAAAAGGAGTGGCCACAAGGTGGCATCTAAAGGCCACATGAAGCTGACAAAAAACAGCCCTATAAACATATAGGGCTGTTTTTTGATGAGATGCCACATGAAGGCTGTTAAAGAACGGTATGGCATTTATTTACGGTTGAGATGCAGTTCTTATAGTTTGAAAGAGGCCGCGATGGATTTTTCTAATTTAACAGCATCTTCGGCGAATTTGCGTATGCCTTCAGAGAGTTTTTCTGTAGCCATGGCATTGTCATTCAGTCTTAAGCGGAATGATTTTTCATCGATGATGACTTTTTCAATCGAAGACCCTTTGGCTTTTGCTGGGTCGAGTTTACGGGTCACAGCACCTTCTGCTTTCGATAGTTCTTCGAGTAGAGGAGGGGCGATGGTAAGCAAATCGCAGCCAGTAAGTTCGATAATTTCATCGATGTTGCGGAAGCTAGCACCCATCACTTGTGTTTTGTAGTCGAATCTTTTGTAGTAGTTGAAGATTTCGGTCACAGAATGGACGCCAGGATCTTCTGTGGGAGCGTAGCCGCTGACACCAGTACTTTTCTTGTACCAATCGAGGATGCGTCCGACGAAAGGGGAAATGAGGGTGGCTTTGGCTTCAGCGCAGGCAATAGCTTGTGGGAGGCTGAACATGAGGGTTAAGTTGCAATGGATCCCTTCTTTTTCCAGTTGAGCAGCTGCTCTAGAGCCTTCCCAGGTGGAAGCTAATTTGATTAAGATGCGCTCGCGCGGAATGCCTGCAGCTTCATATAGGCCGATGAGGGTGTGGGCTTTGTTGATGCTGCCTTCGACATCAAAAGATAAACGAGCATCCACTTCTGTAGAGACACGTCCTGGGATATATTTTAAAATCTCCACGCCGAAATTGACGAACAGTTTATCCATCATCAGAGGAATTTTCTCTTGAGGAAATTTTGCTTTGTCTTGCGCGTATTTTACAGCTTCTTCAATGAGATGGTGGTATTGAGTTTTTTGGGCAGCTGCAAAAATTAAGGAGGGGTTAGTCGTGGCATCAGTGGGTGAAAATGTTTTGATGGCATCAATATCACCAGTGTCGACGACGATGGTCGTCATTTTACGAATTTGCTCCAGTTTGTTCATAAGAGAACTCCTTGATTATAAATTTCCTAGTGCATTGATAGGGGACTCTTTAGTTGGTTCAATGCGAAATACGATGGTTACGAGATGACCATCCATGGTCAAATCTAGACTAGAACTAAGGCGCGTTAGCAGTAGTTTGTACGGAACTTTGATGTGGTGTTCCCCCACGTCGATACCGACGGAAGTATTGCCTAAAATCTCTTGTGAGGCGTGGATCTGGCGGCACAGAGCTTCGAATTTTTGCAGCTGTCGAATTAAATTGGGATCCGAGAAGGCATATTTTTTGGCACATCCTGGGCAGGGAAGGGGTTCTTTTTTTTCGAGATCGAAAATAGAAAAGAAGATGGGAGCGCCACATGTGAGGCATTTAAAGTGAAGAGAATGACCTTTTTGCATGGAGATAATCCTAGGTGTACTGCTTGCATATTAACACGTTTAGTGCCACGAGGCAATAATTTTATTGCTGATTATGTGAAGATATTTATTTAATTTGTGTATAATGGAGGTTAATGAGTGATGCAAAGCAAGGGAGTCAGACTATGGTGTGGCAATCATATGAAAATCAAGGGGTTGCGAATATTGATCAGAGTATGGCTGAAGAGTTGAAGACATACTTAGAAAATAAGGAAGCTTTGTTAGGTGAGCAGGTCATTGGGGCTGTGCATTTGGATCGCAATGTGAATACGGCATTGGAGGGAGGTGTAAGACAGCTTCTTCGCATCAATGATGCTGTAGAAGAATTAGGGAAGAAGATCCATCTGCTATTGCAAATGAAAGAGCCTAAGGCTTTGAGTCCCGATTGGAAAACAGCGGTAAAGCATATTAATGAAATTTTATGGAATTATATCGATGTCTTAGAAGGTTGCTCTATTGAGTTATTTCAACAAATTGATCAAGTAGGATTCGAGCAGTGGGATCTGCAAATGTCGCGCGAAGTGACAGCCATCAAAGATGAGTTAGCTCACCGCATGGACGATTTGATGTGGGCATTCCGGCGGTTGAATCAGCAGATGAAGGTGTATCGCAAGATTTTTGTTTCTCATCAAAGTGGGTGGCAAAAGGTAAAAAACGCAATATTCTTTTGGAGAAGTCCTTTGGACAAAGAAGTGGAGTCGACAATCCACAAGTGTCATAAGTTTCTTAACTTTCGTTATGGCAAATTCATTGAAAGGTATACAGGATGCGCCCAGCTTTATGAGGCTGCTGAAAGATCTCTGCGTCAATACCGCAGCTATAAAAGTTTAGCTGTGAGAGACGTAGAAATGTTGGATCGCTTCGAACAGTTATATCAGCTGTTAACCTTGTGGGAGCTTAATCGTTCTGCCAAGGCTGTACCACAGCTGGAAACAATTAGAGCATTAAGGCGGTTGACAACGAAAGATAAAGCACTGGCTTTATTCCAGGGGTATTTAAAAGCTATATGCATTGCACTGTTTGATCAAAGCCGAATTCTCAAAAAACAGTTTTCGTTGGATTCTGAAGGTCAAATTCAACGCGATTTATTTGAGGTTGTAGCGGGCTTTCGCTCTGAACTGAAGATGTTGAAAGAAACGATGTTGAAGTACCACAAGTTTATGATCAATACCGATCCAGCTTTTTATAGTGCGTTTAGCATTTATAGATGGCTACGGGGAAAAAAATCGAAGTCGATTCAACAATTAGATGTTTTGTTACATGAAAGTGATCGTTTGGACGCAATGTGTGCTGAGCTTTTAGTCTCGCTTGAAAGCGATCAGCTCATGGAGCGAAGATTGACAACACAGGTGGAAAATGAAGTCGATCACTACTTGCATGAGATGAAGCAACCACTAGCATCTAGAGAATATATGAGGCGCTACGCCAAATTGTTGTTGAATCGTTTGCATAGTTTGGACGAGATGGGCGCTTTTCATAATGATGTTGTCGATTATATTTGCAAAGCATTATGTCGGGCGATGTTGGCAGATTGGAAGTATCATGTATTGCAAGAGATACCGTTGTTTCATCGGATCTATGAGATTCATCATCATATTATTGGGGAGTCTGAGGACCGAGGACATTTGAATCGGTTGCATCGGTTCACGTTGTTAATCGAGCGGTTGGAGCAATGGATAAGTGCTAGAGCTAGTGTGACACATGCGCACGATATCGAACTAGACATTAACGATATCAAAGTGTATTTGCAGGACTTTTTAGCTCAGGTGCAACGTCTAGAACAAACAGAGGATCCTCAGCAAAAGGCTATTCTTGAGCAGGAGTTGTCTAAAGCTAGACAATCGTTAATTGAATACCTCTATTTGTTTGGCAAATTCTTCCATAAACTACATCCCGATAATCCTGAGCAATGGCTGATACGCAAACAGCTACTTTTCGTCGATCAGTATTTTGAAGCGATTGATAGCAAACTTCAGGATTTGATAGTCGCCAGTTGGAAGTAGCTGCAGGTAAAATTATCGGGGGTGAGTGTCGTTTGATAACGCCCTATGGTAATGTCAACGGCACGATTGTTCAAAAGGGCAGAAATGATTGTTTGTTGCGCTTCGGAAGGGGCGAGCACGCGTTGACATCCTTCTAAGACATCTGCTTGATATTCCAAATCATAATCATCGAAGTGTAGCTGGAGTGTGATTGTGCCATCGCTGCTGGCAGCGAAAAGCAAGGTGCGCGCGTTGAGATAGAGGCGGACATTTCCACCGCAGTCTAGCAGTTCAGCTTCGAGTCCGTTGAAGTAATTACAAGGTTGTAATGAGAGCTTAGCATATGTGGTGGCAGGGCAATCGGCATCGATTGTTGTCAATTCCCATTGACGCACGCAGGTAGAATTGCAAGAGGTGATGATGATAGCAAGAAAAAGAGCCAGGTAGGCTCTTTTTCTGATTTGAGTATTAATGGTGACCATGGCAATGGCTGTGTCCAGAAGTGTTTTGGACAGCAACAGCCACGACAGCGACGAGGACGATGGCGCCAAGCGCGATAGCAGGCGCTAAGCTACTTGTTCTAGTGCATTCTTCATATCCGCAGCCGCCATTATCAACGCATGTTTCTGTTGCATTGATGGGGGTAAGAGAAAAGCTGCCAAGCATAATCATAAGTGTGGCGATGGTGAATAATTTTTTTGTAAATTGCATTGTGGCACTCCTAAGTAGGATTGAATTATAGTTAGAGTTATAGTTAGGAATGATGTATCGCATACTTACAGCATTTTGCGCAATGTATTTCTGTGGAATTAATGGTGGCCGTGGTGGTGATGTCCAGAACTGGTGGCTGCAGCTGCAATTGCTATGGCTGAGACAACTCCACCTAGGATTAAGTAGGGGACAATATTGGCGGATCCGTAAGAGTCGTCATAGGCGCAGCCTGTATCCACTGCAACATATTCGTCGGGGCATCCTTTTTCGACGACATAGACATTATCTGAGGAACATCCATTTTGTACGCAGGTGTTTTGAGCATCAAGTGGATGGGGAGATAGCGAGGTTAACATGGTGAACGACAAAATTCCTGATAGAAGTCTTGTTGTTGTTTTCATGTCGCTTAGGCTGTTTGGGATTTAACTAGGGTTGACAATATGATCTTGTTCATGAGGAAAAATTGACATCTTTCCTCATGAACAAAAGTTACCAATTAGTTGTGGCCGTGGTTGTGGTGGTGACCATGATCTTGAACGGCTACAGCAACGATAGCTACTACAGCAATAGCGCCTAGGGCAATAGCTGGAGCTAGGTATGGTGAACCGCAGCAATCATCGTATCCACATCCTGCGGATGGGCATGGGCAGCAACCATCAGCTGCTACATAGTTGTGAGATGCTCCGAACATAGCTAAGGCAGTTGCTAGAGCGATGAATTTATTTTTGAGCTTCATGAATTACTCCTTTTTGGAACGTAAGCTTATATTTATTTAAGACTTTCAGCTTCGTGTATCTCATATTTATAGTGTTTAATGCAAATTTATTTTTTCTTAGAAGGAGAAAAAAATATAAGAATTTGTGATTTAGTATTTTGGAGTCATGCCAGCCTCTAGTTGGAGGGGGTTGTTTGTGCATTAAAACGAATCGAGCGAAATGCGTTGAAAAAGTCTTTATAAAACTTAGGGAAGTCTTCTTTTGAAGCGGCAGCAGTGACAATGTAAATGGTGTTATTTTGATTTAAAATCACGTGCATCATGCGGATGTCGCCCCATTGTGTTTTGGAATCAGCTTGGGAGAGGCTTGCTTCGCCTGCTTGGGTGGTGATGGTGCCCAAATCTTTCCATTCGTTACCTTTTGAGGTATTAATTTCTTTTACTCTTTTCAGGTATTGCTTCAACGTGCCTGTGAAAGCTTCTGTGCCTACATTGATAGAAGGAGGGAACTCATGTGTTCCTTTGCCTACAACCATCACTTTAACACTGGTTGGTAGATCTTTGGTTTCAGCGAATTTCCATCCTTGTGGGGGTGTGAACTGTAATTCGGTGATAGTTGGTCGTTGATTTTGAGGAGTTTCTTGTTGTGGTATGGTTTGGGGTTCGGCACTCATGAGGGCTGTTGAAAAGCAAGCCAGGGCCATGATCTGAAAAATAAAGGCGTGAAAGCGAATGTTCATATGCAACCTTGTGAGAATGGATGGTAGATGTAGTTGTTGATTTTAAGCCTGTCAGCCAATTAAAAGCGAAGCTTTTGTTGGAGATAGGTGTCAGGATTGGGGTCGAGCCTGTGATTTGTGATTTGAGAGCAAAGATGTATTTTATCTTATAGACGCTCTCAAATCGCAAATCGCAGGCTTGACCCCAAGCTGGGCTATTCACTTGTTGAGCAAGGGCATGGGTGAATTATGCAAGAGGTCTAATTATCATGAAAAAGAGGGCATGGCTTGAATCAATCGTCCATTTTAAAGTCTGGCTTTAAATTAGACGAGAATAATTGTAACTTAAACCTATACAGGTCTCGAGAAGGAGGTTAATCGCTTAAATATTTTTTTGAAACACAGAGGCACAGAGTACACAGAGAATGACTTTTATAGATAACCAGCATTCCAGCTTTCTTTGAAAAATAAACCTCTAACTTTTTCATCCACACCTCTGTGTACTCTGTGCCTCTGTGTTTCAAAAATGCTTCTTACATCGCTAGAGGCCGCGCTCATTACCAGCTCAAAGCTTTACCATCAAGGTTGTGGGAGATGAGGGGCTGGAAGAGGGGATATTTCGGACTAATGGACCCCAAATATCTTTGTCAGCTTCAAGGTCGTCTTCACTCATGCCTGAATTTTGATGGAGCAATGGAGGGATCGCGACAGACAGAAGAGTAACAGGCGTAAGACTAGCTTGTACTACCGGCTCTTTAGGGGCGCTTTCCGACTCTATCGCAGCTTCTTGGAGAAGGCGGAGTTGACGTTGTATTCTGGCTTGGTGAAGTTGACGTTCTTGCGTTTCGAGGAGGTCGCGCTGATTTTGAACAGGGGTTACTTTCGCCGCCCTTTGTACGGTAGAAGCCGGAGGATTAGCAAGAAGATTACGTCGGGTTGAACGTGACCCCCGGCTCTGCGCTAATCGCGCTGCTTTCTTTTGTTGTTTTATGGCATCGGCAATCGCTCGTCTTGCGACGGCTTCTTGTTGTTCTTTTATCTGTTTTGCTTGTGCTTGCTCTTCTTCTATCAGTTTTGCTTGTGCTTGCTCAGCAAGTTTTTTTTCTGCAGCAGCTTTTTGCTTAGCGAACTCTGCAGCAGCCTCTACCTTAGCGGTCTCTGCAGCAGTTATTTGCTTAGCGACTTCTTCTGCTTTTGCTGCTTGTGCCTGCAATGTTGGTTTAGATGTCACAGAGGAACGGGATGATGCGCTAGTTGGCACGATAGGTGGAGTGGCCGCCCTGATAGCTGCCTGCATTTTGGCTTGTTGTTCGGCTTGCAACTCTTTAACGATCTGGGAATCGCTCTTCTTCTTCTTGCATTTAAACAGATTCTTTACATCTTTTAAGTTTTTAATTTTTTCGACAAAAAAGGAGAGGGCGTAAAGACCTACTCCTGCGATTAGCAAACTTCCGACTTTTAAGTCAGAGGAAGCTAAAAATGCAGGCACATATTCATGCATTGTTTTGTATTCGCCTAAATAGCGGCAAGCCGCTTTCAGGCCATTTTCCTGATCAAGTTGTGAGAATGTGTGAAATGGCGCTTCTTCTGAACCGTATTTGAAGGTAAGAGTTATCCCATTTGATTGTGATTGGGGTGATAAGAGAGAACTTAAAACGATTCCACACGTCATGATATGCTCTTCGTGGTAATAGCGATAAAGGGTATTGGAAGCTGCTTTTCCAAAGCACGCGGCTGCTGCTGTTTGAAGTAATCCTTTGACTGATAACATAAGTATTTACCTTATAAGATTGAATTTAATTTTTGGTTAGTAAATACATTTTAGCAAATCTTTATTAAGATAATATTAATTTTTGTGAATTTTTTATTCAGTGTGAGCAAATAATGTATGTGTTCAGGCGTCCTCCGCTATCGCTACGGACTTTCGCACACATGCCTCTGGGATGCAGGGTTTGCACAAATACGAAAGCTACACTACTCCGTGAACATGTACTAAATAATTGGATGAAAATTAAATTGAGATTAGGTCGCACTATCACACTTCACGCTCTATCTGTCCCTGTCTCTAAGAGACAGGGACAGTATTGGGCCTGACCTCAATACTCAACAGTTGTGTTGAAAATGTAGATTCTTATTGAAAAATTTTATAGATATGTTAAATAAGTAAGTTGACTAGAGTGCTTATACGACGCACTGTGAATGTAACAATTTATGCACGTTGGTGATGATGAAGACATTAGATAAGGGTCATGAAAAGATTCAAAAGATTTGCAACCTCTTAAGAGAGGAAACACTTGAGCCCGCCCAAAAAGAAGCCCAGCAGATCATTAAGGCGGCACAAGAGCAGGCAGAAAAAATCTTAGAGCACGCACAAAAAGAAGCTGCCAAAATCGAAGCTTCGGCCAAAGCAGCTATGCAGCAAGAGCATAATGTGTTTCAGGCCTCATTATTGCAAGGGGCGAAGCAGGCGTTAGAAGCATTGCGTCAGAGTATCGAAGAAAATTTCTTCAATGCCAATCTAGCTTCCATTTTAGAGAAGAGTGCTTCAGATCCACAGGTGGTGGCTAAGTTGCTGAATGCAATTATCAAAGCGATTGAAAATGAAGGGTTGAATGCTGATTTAACCGCCTTGATTCCGAAAGAGGTATCGCCACGACAAGTGAATGAGCTTTTGTTGCAAGATGTGGTTAAGACATTGAAGGAGCATTCTGTTGAGGTGGGAGATTTTTCTGCTGGAGTGCGTGTGAAGTTATATAATCGCAAAATGACCATCGATATCTCGCAAGAGGCATTAAAAGAGTTGTTGGCGAGCTATGTGGTGCGCAAAGATTTCCGAAAAATGATTTTTGCTGTCTGATTCACAACCACAACCCTGATTGATTGTATTATGGCAAATTACTATTTCGTGGGCACATTACTTCCGGAATTGCGCATCGGTGAAAAGCCAGAGATTAGCTTTCGCGATTTTGAGCAATTAGTAAAGGATAATTTATCAGTTAAGGATATTGCAAGGATCAGAATGATCCGCAATTTCTATGATATTTATAATTTACGTGCCTATTGGAGGGGGGAGCCTTTTGATTATTTAGGCACACTTGATTATAACGAAATGGAAGAGGCACTTGTCACACGGTCTGTGTTGCCATCTTATATTTTTCAATATCTTGACAAGTATGAGTCCAAGGAAGAACGATTGCGTCATTTCTCTGAGCTACGCTCACGTTTTTTCCATGAAGAGGTACGTCGTTCAAGCGGTATTTTAAGAGAATATTTAATCACGGAATTGGAAATACGCCTAGTTTTAGTCGCCTTTCGCGCGAAGCTGCTGGGGCGAGATATTTTTGCTGAACTGCAATATGAAGATCCTGAAAATGATTTCATCGCTCAGATATTTGCCCAAAAAGATTCTTCGCAGTTCGAGCCACCCGAGAAATATGAAGATTTGAAGGTGTTGTTTACACAGTATGTAGATGATCCACTGGCTTTGCAGAAAGCGTTACTGGAGTATCGTTTTAATAAGATTGGGGAAATTCTTGGACAAGATTTGTTCTCTAGTGAGCGCATTTTTGGCTATATGCTCCAATTGATCATGGTTGAAAGATGGAATAAGTTGGATAAACAAAAAGGCCTTGAAATTGTAGACAGTATGTTAAAGGAAGCGTCATGAATCAAAATTACACTGCCACCAAAGATGTTATTACAGCTAAAGGTAAAGTATTAAAGGCATTTGGTAACCTATTGCATGTGGCTTTTGAAGGGAGTATCAAGCAAGGTGAAGTTGCTATGGTGCATCTCAATGGAATCCAGCTTAAATCAGAAGTTATCGAAATCAATGGAGATCAAGCGAAAATTCAGGTTTTTGAGGACACTAGAGGCGTAGAACGCGATACAGAAGTGCTTTTTAGCGGTCAGCTTTTGGAAGCCGAACTTGGACCTGGTTTGCTTACTTCGATTCTAGATGGTTTGCAAAATCCTTTGGAAGAAGTTGCCAAGGCCTCTGGATTTTTCTTGCCACGTGGCGTCTATATTCCGCCACTGGATCGTGAACGGCGTTGGAATTATGAGCCACATGCCAAGGTGGGGGCTGTAGTTCAGCGAGGCGATTCCCTTGGAATTACGCTTGAAGGGCGTTTTCAGCATCATATCATGGTGCCTTTTAGTCGCTTTGGCACATACAAGCTTACCTGGGTGATCGCTCCTGGATCTTATAATATTGATACAGTGGTGGCTAAAGCCAAAGATGATGCTGGCAATGAATATGCCTTCAGCATGGTTCAGCGTTGGCCCATTAAGATTCCCTTGATGCATGGGGAAAAAGTCAAGCCCACAAAGATGATGGATACGGGCATGCGTGTGATTGATACGCAGTTTCCTGTGATGAAGGGGGGGACATTCTGTTCACCTGGGCCATTCGGAGCAGGTAAAACAGTTTTGCAACACCATCTATCTAAATATTCCTCTGTGGATATTGTCATCGTTGTTGCTTGTGGTGAGCGTGCTGGTGAGGTGGTTGAGGTGTTGCGTGAATTTCCACATTTGATCGATCCGCATACAGGTGAGACGTTGATGACGCGCACGGTTATCATTTGTAATACTTCATCGATGCCTGTGGCTGCGCGTGAATCATCGGTTTACATGGGGATGACGATTGGGGAATACTATCGTCAGATGGGCTTAGATGTGCTTGTCTTGGCCGACTCGACTTCTCGTTGGGCCCAAGCGATGCGTGAGATGTCGGGACGTTTGGAGGAAATTCCTGGTGAAGAAGCCTTTCCGGCCTATTTAGCGTCGCGCATTGCTGATTTCTATGAGCGCTCGGGTGTGATTAATCTTAAGAATGGGAAGACAGGTTCTGTTACGATTGGGGGTGCTGTATCGCCTGCAGGGGGTAACTTTGAAGAACCTGTCACCCAGGCTACATTGGCTGTGGTGGGGGCGTTTTTGGGACTATCTAGAGAACGTTCAGATTCACGTCGCTATCCAGCGATAGATCCATTGATTTCATGGTCTAAATATGTGGATGAGGTAGCTAAAGAGCTTGAAACACAAGTTGACGGATGGGGAAAGATGGTCCAAAAGGCCAAAGAGATTCTCTTCAAGGGGTATGATATTGGTAAGCGCATGGAGGTGGTTGGTGAAGAGGGCACGGCGATTGAAGATATGATCATCTATCTAAAAAGTGAGTTGTATGATTTCAGTTATTTGCAACAGAACTCTTATGATGCTGAGGATACTTATTGTCCATTGGAGAAGCAGATTCCACTGTTTAAGTTGATCTATAAGATATTCAACAAGTCTTTCCATTTCTCAACACACGATGATGCGCGTAAGTTTTTCTTACAATTGCAAAACCAAATAAAAAACACGAATTTTCTCCCATTTAATGGTGATCAATATCGGCATGCGATGAGCGCTGTGGAGCAAGTGATTGAGCAAGCGAAGTGATATAATAAAGATGGCTTTGGAATAATAGCATAAATCTAGGTATTCGAATGAAGATGGTATATGACAGAATAAATGACATGCGCGGTAACTTAATTACCGTCACAGCCAAAGATGTCGGTTTAGGAGAGCTTGCGCGCATTGATTTGAAAGATGGTCGGCAAGTCTTTGCTTCGGTATTACGTATTGAAGGCGACCAAGTGACTTTGCAGGTGTTTCAGAACACTCGGGGCATTTCGACTGAAGATAAAGTGACATTTCTTAAGCGCCAAATGCAAGCGGTTTATGGAGATTCTCTACTGGGACGGCGTTTGAGTGGCGCGGGGAAGCCTATTGATGGTGGTCCAGAAGTTGTTGGAGAGCCTATTAATATTGGTGGGACATCTTTTAATCCAGTTAAGAGGGTGATTCCACGTGATTTAGTTCGTACCAATATTCCTATGATCGATGTTTTCAACTGTTTGGTGAAATCGCAAAAGATCCCTATCTTTTCTGTGCCAGGAGAGCCTTATAATGCGCTGCTGATGCGTATTGCCAATCAAACAGATGCCGACGTTGTTATTATTGGGGGGATGGGTCTGACCTTTAAAGATTATCAGGCATTTATCGATAATGCTGAGGAAGCAGGATCGATGAATAAGACGGTGATGTATATCCACCGAGCCACTGACCCTGCGGTGGAGTGTTTGCTGGTACCTGATATGGCTTTGGCGTGTGCTGAGAAGTTTGCCATCAATGGGAAGGACGTGCTTGTGTTGTTGACGGATATGACAGCATTTTCTGATGCCATTAAGGAAATTTCAATAACGATGGATCAGGTCCCTTCTAACCGAGGCTATCCTGGATCACTCTATTCGGATTTAGCTTCGCGTTATGAAAAGGCCGTGTTAATTGAAGGATGTGGTTCTATCACTATCGTGGCTGTGACGACGATGCCTGGTGATGATGTGACGCACCCTGTGCCTGACAACACGGGGTATATTACGGAAGGGCAATTTTATTTGCATCATGGGCGTATTGACCCATTTGGTTCATTATCGCGTTTAAAGCAGCTGGTGATTGGTAAAGTGACTCGTGACGATCATTCTGATTTAGCCAATACGATGATTCGCTTATATGCTGAGTCGAAAAAAGCACGTGAAAGGCAGAGTATGGGTTTTAAGCTATCGCGTTGGGATGAGCAGTTGCTTAGTTATTCGAAACTATTTGAACACCACATGATGAATTTAGAAGTGAATTATACGCTTGAAGATGCGCTTGATTTAGGATGGAAGACATTAGCGGAATGTTTTCAACCACAAGAGGTGGGGATTAAGGATGCTATTTTGAAGAAATACTGGCCGCATAAATAGATACGCACGAATCCATTGGTATTATGGCTGAGATTAAATTAACGAAGAATGAATTGCGACTGCAGCAGAATCGCCTCATGCAGCTGGAAAAGTATTTGCCTACTTTACAGTTGAAAAAGGCGATGCTTCAAACCGAGGTAAATGATGCGCGGATTGAAATCACCAAATGTGAAGCTGTTTTCGCAAAAATTCACACTGAAGTCGATCATTTTGCGTCCTTATTGACAGAAACGTTATCTATTGACATTCGGGAGAGTGCCAAGATCAGTCAAATCAAGCGGCGGTATGAAAATATCGCAGGGGTTGAAGTCCCTTATTTTGAAAGCATCTCTTTTGAGGATTTTCATTATAGCTTATTTGATACTCCCCCTTGGGTGGATAGTGTGACAAAAGGACTGCGCGTGTTGGCTGAAGCGCAAGTGAGGGTAAAAATCGCGCGTGAGAAAAAAGCGGCTTTGGAGAAGGAGCTGCGTGAAGTGTCTATTAGAGTGAATCTTTTTGAGAAGATATTGATTCCACGCGCTGTGGGTAACATCAAGAAAATCAAAGTGTTTTTAGGGGACCAGCAGTTGGCCGCTGTCTCTCAGGCTAAAGTGGCCAAGGCTAAGATAGAAGCACATAAACGGGAATTGGCAGCAGGATAGAAATCAGCATGCGTTACGATGTGAAAAAATTCTTGTTTGTTGGGATCGAGGCAGATCGTGATGCTTTCTTTAAGAAAGCTCAAGAGGCCGGTATTATCCATTTTATCGACAGCAAACCGTCGCAAGTGAAGGAATTACCTATCAAGGTGCAAAAGATTGTGCATGCGATCAAGATATTGCGCACGTTGCCTGTGACGGAGCAGGAAGAGGTCGATGATTTCGAAACCACAGAGGGAGTGGCAGAGCAGATCCTTACGCTAAAAGCTAAGTTAGATGCGTTATTTGAAGAAGAGCGCATTGTCCGTTTGGAGATGTCGCGAGTAGTTGTGTTTGGAGAGTTCTCGCTGGAAGATATTGCCTATATTGAAAAAGAAGGAAAGCGGCAGATTCAATTTTTCTGTGCTAAACAGGGGTATGCCGACACAATTGAATTGCCTAAAGAGTTGGTGCATGTGGGTTCAGCGCATGCTCTGGATTATTTCATTTCGATTGCTAAGCAGCGCATGCAATATCCAAAGATGATTGAGATGGAGATTGAGCGTCCGTGGGGAACTTTGCACACGCGGCACAAGGAAATTGTGACAGAGATCCATACCATTGAGCAGCATCTGAAAAGTTACGCTAAGTATAATACGTTTCTGCATCATGCCTTTGTATATAAACTTAACGAATACCATTTAGAAGCAGCTAAGGGGTTCGTTGCATACCCGCTTGAAAAGGAGCAGTTATTTGTGGTTCAAGGCTGGGTGCCGATAAATAAGCTGGCTACTTTGCATCAGCTTGTGGCTGAGATGAAAGTGTTTGTTGAAGAAATCGATGTCGATGCCAAAGATGCTATTCCTACTTGCTTGGAAAATACTGGCGTGGTGCGCATTGGGGAAGATTTGGTGAGCATTTATGACACCCCTTCGATGAATGATCGCGATCCCTCATTGTGGGTGTTAGTCTTTTTTGCTTTATTTTTTTCGATGATCATTGGCGATGGAGGGTACGGCCTGGTTCTCTTGCTGGTAGCTCTCTATATACGCTCTAAGCATAAGAATTTGCGTGGACTTAACAAACGCATGCTGGATTTGGTGAGCATTTTAGGCTATTCCTGCATTGTGTGGGGGATTTTAACCACCTCATTTTTTGGCATTACAGTTGCTCCGGATAATCCGATCAGGAAAGTATCTTTAATGTCATGGCTTGTGGAGAAAAAGACGGCGTACCATATTCAGCATAAAGACGAAGTGTATGAAGAATGGGTTAAGTTGTTTCCAGCGGTGAAAGACGTCAAAGATCCGGAAGAATTTCTCACGAAGGCAGCTAAAGTCAATGACTATGGCAAATTTAGTTATGAAGCCTACAATAAGTTTTCAGACAATATTTTAATGGAATTAGCCCTATTTGTAGGGGTGTTGCATATTATCATTTCGATGGCACGCTATCTTGATCGCAATTGGTCCCATTTAGGATGGATTATTTTCTTAATAGGCGCCTATCTGTATGTGCCCCTCTTTTTAAATGCATCTTCGCTTGTCAACTTCGTTTTTGGTGTTGATCGTGCCTTAGCTGCACGTAACGGTCTCTATTTGATGTATGGGGGGATGATCATTGCAGTGGTGGTGGCGCTCTTTAGGCATAAGTGGTTGGGTTTACTTGAAGCTTCAAATTTAATTCAGATTTTTGGGGATGTGCTTTCTTACTTACGTCTTTATGCTCTTGGACTTGCAGGCGCATTGTTGACCGCCACGATGAATGAATTATCTGGCTCTGTGCCGTTTGTCTTCGGCGTTTTGATTTTAGTGCTTGGACACTGTGTAAATATTGTTTTGGGGATAATGGGAGGCGTGATCCATGGCTTGCGTCTGAACTTTTTGGAGTGGTATCATTACTGCTTTGAGGGGGGCGGGAAAACGTTTAATCCTCTATGCAAAGAAGAGATCGAATAGAAATAAGAAAAAGAAATATGTGTAACCTCAGGAGAAAAACATGGACTTTAACATGGTAGGACCTGTCTTAGTGCTTGGTATCAGTTCAATGGGCAGCTGCGTTGGCTGTTATATTGCAGGAGCTGCATCACATGCTGTGATGAGCCGAGTGGAAGAAGGTCACGGTAAGTTTATTGGTATGTCTGCGGCGCCAGCTTCGCAGTCGATTTATGGGTTCATTCTAATGTTAATGATGAGCAAAGCAATTCTTGCAGGTACGCTTTCACCTGTGTCAGGGATTGCGATGGGAATTTCCGCTGGTGTGGCGTTTATGTTTTCGTCGATATTTCAAGGCAAAGTGTGTGCGACAGGCATTCAGGCTTCAGCTAAACAACCGGCAATTTTTGGTAAATGTTTTGCGGCAGTGGGGATTATTGAATCATTTGCGCTCTTTACATTTGTATTTTCGATCTTGCTGCTTTAGCATAAAAACAGGGTGGCTGAGAAAAATTAAAGTCGGGCCAACAATTTGCGATTTGACGCGTTATTGGTGCTATTTTGATAGAGGGTCAAATTACAATCACAGGCCAGACACCAATTTTTTAAAGCCTCATAGTAGGGATAAGCGATGCGACATTTGAAGGTGATGCTGTTATTATGTTTGCTTTGTGTGGGTTTTTGTGATGCTGAAGAACACGATAGCACCAAGGAGAGTCCTAAACAGCTTTCCAAAGAAGTGGATAAAAGTGGGGCTGCGCCAGGGGCTCATACTAGCACTGTTCAGGCCTCTGGAGGTGCTATTAAAGTAGGTACGCGCATCGTTAAGCCCTTCGTTTTTGAAGCTAACGAGAATTTGACCGGTTTTAGTGTTGATTTATGGAATAGCATCGCGTTGCATTTGAATTTAACGACAGAATATGACGTGCATGACACCCTGGATGCATTGCTTGAGGGTGTAAAAGATGGGGAGGATGTTGCGGCTATTTCTGCTGTTTCGATAACTGCAAAACGGGAAGAAATTTTCGACTTCTCTCTGCCCATGTTTGACAGTGGTTTGTCAATCATGGTGCCTGTGCAAAAAGAGACGGGATTTATCAGTTTTCTTAGCGGAATAAAGTTAGGGGATTTATTAGAGTTTTTGATCATTTTTCTTCTTTTGATAGGTATTCCAGCGCATGTTGTATGGTTTGCAGAACGCAAGAACGAAGAGGATGATTTTATTTCATCTTCTTATTTTCCTGGCATATTTCAGGCAGCATTTTGGTCGGCATCAACCCTTGGAGGGCAAGCAGAAGGATTTCCAAAGCATACGATCAGTCGTTTTGTTTCCATTGTATGGATCTATGTCAGTATTATCTTTGTGGCGTATTTTACCGCCTTCATGACGACGCAGTTGACAGTGCAGCAATTGAAGGGGGGGATCTCGAGTCCAAATGACTTGCGAGGCAAGTATGTGGCGACAATAAAGGATAGCACTGCTGCTCTATTTCTTAAGGCAAATCGCACGAATGTGCTGGATTTCGATACCATTGATGAGGCTATTCAAGCGGTAAATGCAGGCAAAGCCATTGCCGTCGTTTATGACAGCCCTGTGCTTTTGTATTACGTCTCCCATGAAAATCAAGGCAATATGGAAATTGTAGGCGATACGTTCCACAAGGAAAATTACGGCATCATTTTCCCCATCGGGAGTGAGTTGCGCATTCCAGTCAACCGCGCCTTATTGTCTTTAAAAGAAAGTGGGGTTTACCAACAGCTCTATGATCGGTGGTTTGGCAAACTTGAAGGGCAAAAGTAGGAGTCCTAGCAAGGACTCCTAGATGTATTACGCCTGAACAGGGGTACCGGCTTGGTTAGCGAAAAATCTGGCTAGCTTAGCAGCTACACGCTGGTAGAGTGACTTTTCTGGCTCATGATTGCACAGTTGAGCTTTCAAACGCTCTAGATTGGCTTTTATTTTGGCTTCACATTTTTCTCTAGCAGGTGTTCCAGCTTCATATTTGGAGGGATTGGGTTGCGCTAGCATATGTTTGTGAATCTTCACAATCATTTGGGGAGTCAATGGGATGTCATTGAAATGTTGGTTGATATAATTCTTTAACTCAGGTCGGCTTTGAGCTATTTCTGGTTTATGTTTTTCCGAACAAAGGAGATATATTAGTCCGCTTACGAGACAACCAGCCAGTAGCGCGCCGCCTGCAAATCCGCCTGATGCCCAAGTTAGTATTACAGCAGCTACTATTACTACTGTAATTACAGCAGTTGCTTGCATCATAACCCGTTTGTTTGATGTCTCTCTATTCAGCAGATCCGCTTGGTCGATGAGTTGATCGAGCTTGAGGGCTTCCACTGTATGCTTACCAAGCGAGCCTTTGCTGCGATCATTTTGTGCCATAGGAGCTGGAGCCGTCGAATTTAAGGGCATGGATTGTTGGGTAGTAATAATGGTCATGTTTGTAAACCTCTAGTGTAAAAGTTTATAATAAATTAAAATTAATTATATTATTAATTTAAATAAAAGTAAATATTTATTTTTATTCGCCCTCTTTTTCTATATGGCTTATATGGGTTCAAACAAATGGCGAAGCCACGTAGCTTAGGCTTCAGCCTGAGCTCGTTTTGGCAGGTTTCAACCTGCCACGCGCAGCGAGCGGTAGCGATGCATGACGCGCTTACTTGTGGCAAAGAAAAGAGCGCGAAAAACATTAAGGTTACTGCCCGAGGCCGCGACGATGGATACTTTTGTGCAACGTTCGTGAGGCCACGACACCGAGCGCGTCATGCATCGCTACCGCTCGCTGCGCGTGGCAGGCTGAAGCCCTGCCAAAACGAGCTCAGGCTGAAGCCTAAGCTACAAGGCTTCGCCTCGGTCTTTAAAGGCTGCTTTATAAAATAACGTTGACAGGGATGCAAAATTATTGATATGAATAGTGTCAAATACAAGTTAGTCACTATAGCCTAAAAATGAAGAGGTGATTGTGTCAGATTTTTTCGCCGTCTATGTTTATTTTGGGTTTATTTTGGTGGTGACCTTGGTGGTCACGGGTGCAACAGCTCTTTTTCCTTCGAAAAGGACAAGTGCCACCAAATTCATGCCTTATGAATCGGGCATCAAAACGCAGACACATCTATTGCAAGAACGTTTTCCTATGCGTCACTATTTGGTGGCTTTGATGTTTTTGGTATTCGATGTGGAAGTTATTTTTCTGTATCCCTGGGCGGTGATCGGGAAAACCATAGGTGCTTTTGCCTTCTACGAAATGGCCTTTTTTTTAGTCGCGCTGCTCGTAGGCTTTGCTTACATCTGGCGCAAGCGAGGATTACAATGGGAGTAACACCACAAGAGAAAACGCCATTTTTGGTGGCGCCATTAGAAAAGTTGATCAACTGGGCGCGCGAAAGCTCGCTTTGGCCTGCACAGTTTGGATTGGCCTGTTGTGCGATTGAGATGATGTCGGCCTCGGGACCGCGTTATGACATGGCTCGTTTTGGCATGGAAGTGTTTCGCGCTTCGCCAAGGCAAAGTGACGTGATGATTGTGGCGGGACGTGTGAGCCAGAAGATGGCGCCCGTCTTGAAGACCATATACGAACAAATGCTTGAACCCAAGTGGGTGATTGCAATGGGAGATTGCGCCTCTAGTGGCGGGATTTATAACAATTATGCGGTCATTCAAGGTGTCGATAAAATCGTTCCTGTTGATGTGTATGTGGCAGGTTGCCCTCCACGTCCAGAAGCGCTATTAGATGGCTTGATTATGTTACAGAAGAAAATCAAGCGTGATCATCCACTTTCTACCCAACGGTCGATGCATGAAAACAGCTGAAGCAGTCCAGGGCATAAGAGCTAAATTTGCTGATGTGATCGTCAGTGAAGTCAATTTCATGGATGAGACGACGCTTGAATTGCGTAAAGATAGTCTAAAAAACGTTCTTTCTTATTTGAAGAGTGGGGATGTGGGCTTTGAAGTGCTTATGGACTTGACCGCCTCGGATTATCTGGAACCTATCAAGCGCTCGAAAGTTGTTTATTGGTTGCACAATCCGACCAATTATCAGCGTCTAAGGATCTCCATTTTTGTGGAGCGTGAAGGCTTATTGCCCACCGTCACAGATTTATGGGAAGGTGCTAACTGGTATGAGAGGGAGCTTTTTGATTTATATGGGGTGAAGTTTGATGGACACCCTGATTTAAAACGGATATTAATGCCTGATGATTGGCAGGGGCATCCTTTGCTTAAGGATTATGCCCTGACGGAAGAACCTGTTGAATTTAAGCATAACCGCGAGCCTAAAGTACCTTCACGCATCATTTCATATATAGGGATGGGTAATAATCCGCCTTAAACCAAAAAGCACAACATCATTATGACTAAAGAAATTGAAGAACTCAGCCAAATTGGCGATATCGGGGATGTGATGGAGCTCAATTTAGGGCCCCAACACCCCTCTACGCATGGCGTTTTGCGTATCAAATTGCATCTGGATGGTGAAGTTGTCCTTTCGGCAGAACCTGTGATTGGCTATCTTCATACGGGTGTTGAAAAGCAGTGTGAAACACGTACCTATCACCAAGTGTTCACGCTGGTTGATCGTTTAGATTATCTCTCTGGTCCATCTGAAGAGCAAGCTTTTGCTTCTGTTGTCGAGCGGCTTATGCAGGTGGAAGTTCCTGAAAGGGCACAGGTGATTCGTGTGTTGCTTTTGGAGTTGGCACGTATAGCTAGCCATTTGATTTGGGTGGGAACAAGTGCGCTTGAACTGAACATGTCTTCTATCTTTATGTATTGCTTTGGGGAGCGGGAAAAGATCCTCGATTTGTTTGAGGAGATGTCTGGAGCTAGGATGTTCCCATCGGTATGGCGTATTGGTGGCTTAGCGCATGATTTAAGTCCTAATTTCATTGCCAATGTGAAGTCATTTTTAAAAGATTTCCCCCGTTTATGGAAAGATTTAGATAATTTGCTTACGCAAAATTATGTGTGGTGTGCGCGTACGCAAGATATTGCCGTGATCGATAAGGAATTATGTAAGCAGTATATGTGTACGGGGCCTGTGATACGCGGCGCGGGTGTAGCTTATGATATTCGCAAGGCCTATCCCTATCTTGGTTATGAGAATTATCAGTTCGACATACCCACGTATGCTGAAGGGGATGCTTATGCACGCTATATGGTGCGTATGGAAGAGATGTTACAAAGTGCTTCTATCGTAGAGCAAGCCATTGCTAAATTAAAGCCTGGACCTGTGTTGACGAGCGATCGCAAAGTGGCCTTGCCACCCAGACGTGAGCTGGCACGCAGTATGGAAGCTGTCATTCATCAATTTAAATTAGTCAGTGAAGGACTTCATCCTCCCGTTGGGGAATTATTTCATGCTGTTGAGTCTGCTCGTGGTGAGCTCGGCTATTATCTTGTGAGTGACGGCTCCCATAAACCGCATCGCTTGCGTGTGCGTTCTCCCTCATTCCCTCATGTAGAGGTGTTACAAAAGGTGTTACCCGGACATATGTTATCTGACGTTGTAGTGGCAATTGCCAGCGTCGATCCAATTTTAGGAGATGTTGACCGCTAATGCTTAGTGAAAAAACAAGAAATGCAATTATCCACCTGCAAAAGCTGTATCCTGAAAAGCGTTCAGCGCTTATTCCAGCGTTACACCTTGCGCAAGCTGAAGTGGGCTATTTGCCCCGTGAGACACAAATCGAAGTGGCCGAGTTGTTTGGTATAGACCCTAATGAGGTTCATTCTGTGGTCACTTTCTATGATATGTTTTATGACAAGCCTGTGGGGAAACATATCCTCCATGTATGCAAAAATGTCTCTTGTATGCTGCGTGGAGCTGATGGTGTGCTCTCCAAGTTGTGTCAGAAATTGGAGATTCAGCCAGGGGGCACCACTGCTGATGGACAGTTCACGGTTGTCGCCTCTGAATGTTTGGCGGCATGTGATCGCGCTCCGATGATGCTCATCGATGACAAGGTGGTGGGTCCAGTTCAAGAAGGTGATCTGGATCATATTCTTGCTGAAGCTAAAAAGGGGCCAGGCCATCCTGCTCCAGTTCCCAAAGTGGAGATAGAACATGCCTGAAATGCGCGTTTTGATGGCAAATATTGATAAGCCTAATCAATGTAATATCGACACTTACGAACGCAATGGGGGCTATCAAGCTATACGTAAAGCCATCTCCAAAATAATGCCAGCAGATCTTATTGAAATGGTCAAACAAGCGGGCTTACGCGGACGTGGTGGGGCAGGCTTTGTCACAGGTGTTAAATGGGGCTTTATTCCTAAGGATCCCTCGTTAGCGAAGTATCTAGTATGCAATTGTGATGAAAGTGAGCCAGGGACGTTTAAGGATAGGTTACTTATTGAAAAAGATCCCCATCAGCTCATTGAAGGGATTATTTTGAGCAGCTATGCCATAGGTGCTAAGCAGGCCTTCATTTATTCTAGGGGTGAATTTTACGGAGGCATTGCTCAATTGGCTGCTGCTGTGAATGAAGCTAAAAAGCGTGGCTATTTAGGTAATAAGATTCTAGGTACAGATTTTTCCCTTGAGATTGTGGTGCATCCTGGTGCTGGAGCATACATTGCTGGGGAAGAGACCGCTTTACTCAACTCATTAGAAGGGTATCGCGCCACTCCGCGCTTAAAGCCCCCTTTTCCCGCTATTGCAGGGTTATATGGCAAGCCAACGATTATTAATAACGTCGAAACCTTATGCAACGTTGTGCATATCGTCAACAATGGCGTTGAGTGGTACCAGAAGATAGGAAAACCGAAAAATACAGGCACAAAGATCTTCCAATTAAGTGGACAACTGCAAAAACCTGGATGTTATGAATTTCCTTTGGGTGTAACGCTCAGAGAAGTACTTGACAATGCTGGTGGCATGCTTCCTGGTCGGACATTTAAAGCCTGTTATCCCGGAGGGTCTTCATGTGCCTTATTGACAGCTAACGATCTTGATATTTCAATGGATTTTGAGACATTGTCAGCACGTAAATCTGCTCTTGGTACAGCTTCGATTATTGTCATGGATGATACGGCCGACATGGTAAAAGTTGCCAACCGATTAATGCAATTTTATCAAAACGAGTCATGTGGCAAATGCACCCCATGTCGTGAAGGCACGCGCTGGATGGTGCAAGTATTATCGCGTATTGAAGCAGGTGGTGGCACGTTTGATGATTTAGATGTGATTAACAATGTATGCGGGCATATGGAAGCTAATTCGTTCTGTCCCTTAGCTGCAGGGGCAGCGCCGCCGGTGGTGAGTGCTTTGAAGGAGTTTAGAGGGGAATTTGAAGCGTATGTACGCAAGAATCCCAAGGCGGAGCAGCGCTCTGAGATGAAAGTGTGCTATCCTTACTTATAATAATATGGTAACTATGACGACACAAACAACAGTGCAGACGAATCTGATCAATTTTACTCTCGACGGCAAGGCAATTAGTGTGCCTAAAGGCACCACTGTCTACCATGCCGCTAAAGAACATGGTATTGAGCTTCCAATTTTTTGTTATCAAGACCGTATGCCCCCATTTGGCGCATGCCGCGTGTGTTTGGTTGAAGTGGAGAAAATGCCTAAACTACAGACCTCATGCACTCTCGAAGCTACAGAAGGTATGGTTGTTAAAACACAGAGCAAGATAGCTGAAGAGGGACGTAAAGGGATTCTGGAATTTCTTTTAATTAACCACCCGCTAGATTGTCCCATCTGCGACAGGGGGGGAGAGTGTCCTCTGCAAGACAATACTCTTAAATATGGACCAGGCGAGAGCCGCTTTGTTGAAGAAAAGCGTCATTTCAAAAAGCATTTACCATTAGGTCCAGTATTGATGCTTGATCGAGAGCGCTGCATTGCCTGTGCCCGTTGCACGCGCTTTGGCGAAACTATCGCTGGCGATCACGCCCTGCAATTTATTGAACGTGGTTATAGAACCGAGGTGGGGACGCCAGATGGTGGACCAGCGAAGTCAAAATTCATCGGCAACACGATCATGATTTGTCCTGTAGGTGCGCTTACGAGTCAAGTATACCGTTTTAGAGCACGTCCTTGGGACAATCATGCCACAAAGAGCACTTGTACGTTATGTCCAGTAGGATGCAGCCTGACGCTTGACTCGCGTGATGGTGAAGTGATGCGTACACGCTCACATGAGAATAAGGACGTAAATGACATCTGGTTATGCGATAAAGGGTGGTTTGGTTATGAATATACCGACCATACAGATAGGCTACAAACTCCATTGATTCGTCGCAAAGGTCAGCTGCAGCCAGCCAGTTGGGAAGAAGCCTTGACGTTGATTGCTAATCAGCTGAAAGAGAGCAAGCAAAATGGTAGGGTCGCTGCGTTTGGAGGAGCTCCTCTGACAACAGAAGAAAACTATCTGTTTCAAAAGTTTATGCGTGAAGGGGCTGGTGTATATAACATCGATTACCGCATTGGCATGCCTATTGTGTCCGCGCAAGACAGTATGCATGCAGGTGGGATGGAAATTTCTATTGGCGAATGTGAAGATTTATCCTTTGCTGTGTTGTTTGGTGTTGATTTGACTGAAGAGTTCCCGGTGATATGGCTGCGGTTAAGGCAAGCCATCAATAAAGGGGCTAAGGTATTTTTTGTGGGACACTATGCGCCGGAGATTGCAAGATACTTTGAAAAAACTATCTTGCATGCACCAGGCAGAGAATTAGAAGCTTTAAAGCAGCATTTACCAGAAGTTGTTGCTTTAGTGAAGAATGGAAAAAAAGGAGCTTTTTTCCTCGGCCGGCAATATCTCGATACACCTCACCGCAGTGCGATTGTGGCAGAGCTGGAAAAGGCGCAAAAGAATCTTGGTAATGTCTCCTTAAATCTCTTGGAAGGACATGGCAACAGTGCAGGTGCGCGCCTTGCTGGCATGTTGCCTGATGTGGGACCTTTGGGCAAAAAAGTTTCAAAACCAGGCTTGAATGCGATTCAGGTGGCGGAGAAAGCAGCGCAGGAAGGATGGGATTATTTACATATCGCTGGAGCCAATCCCGCTGTTAAGTTTCCGTCAAAGCTATGGAAAGAAGCACGTGCTAAGCTTGGGTTTTTAGTCGTGCAAGACCTCTTCTTGACAGAAACAGCGCAACAAGCCGATGTGGTTTTGCCAGTGCTTTCTGCTGAGGAAAAAGAAGGCAGTTTTATCAACCTCGAAGGACGCGTGCAGAAATTGCTTCCGGGTAAAGATCTTCCCCATGATGTTTATAGCGATGCCGATATCTTTACTTTGTTGGCGTTGAAGATGAATTGTTTGCTGGCTGTCGATGCCGAATTTAATGAAGTCTTAAAGGAAGGTGTTATAAGTCGGCGCACAGAGAAACGACAAACAGATAATGCTACAAAAAGGGCAGAAGCACAACCAAGCAGCAACACCGCAAGTGGAATGCTTACAATTAGCTTTGCACCGGTGCTTTTTGATAAAGGGGTGCGTATGCAACATAATCCCCATCTTGTGCAAATGGTCAAAGACCCTTGTGTTCGTCTCCATCCAACAGAAGGAACGAAGCGCCGCATCACTAATGATGATCGCGTACGTGTGAGTGTGGGTGGCAACACGATTTCTGCCAAAGTGAAATTGGACATGAATGTAGCTGAAGGGGCGCTCGTGCTGCCACTAGGCTTTGCGGAGTTGCCAGTTTATGAGTTAAGTCCCAATCTTATCAATGGATTGCCAGTAGAGATTGTAAAAGAGTAATCAAGGCGTATTTATGTTAGAAGAGGCTATAGAGGTAATTATCAAGGGATTGATCATGGTAGCAGTGCTTATGGGCGCTGCGGCGTACATGACGTTCGCTGAACGCGTGATTATGGCAAGGATGCAGCTGCGCCTTGGACCCAATCGTGTGGGGCCATTTGGTTTGTTGCAGCCTATTGCAGATGGCATTAAGCTGCTGTGTAAGGAGCGTTTTCAGCCAGCAGGCGTTGATCAGTTAGTCTTTTGGCTCGCGCCGAGTATCTCTGTTTTTATTGCCTTATTCGTTTTTGTGTTGATTCCTATTGGCGGCACGGTGGAGATCTGGGGACATCAAGTGAGGCTGCAGATTGCAGAGGTGAATACAGGGATTTTGTTTTTATTAGCCATTTCCTCGTTAGCTGTTTATGGTGTTGTATTGGCAGGATGGTCGTCTAATAATAGGTATTCGCTATTGGGTGGCTTGCGTGGTACAGCCCAGCTGATCAGCTATGAAATTCCGATGGGACTTTCGCTGTTGACTGTCGTTCTTAGCGCAGGCACATTGAGCCTTTCTGAGATTGTGGATGCGCAAAGTAGCCATTGGTTTGTATGGAGCAATCCGATTGGCTTTATCATCTATGTGATCACGGCTTTTGCTGAAACCAATCGTGCGCCTTTCGACCTGCCAGAGGCTGAACACGAATTGGTAGCCGGTTATCATACCGAATATGGGGGGATGAAGTTCGCCATGTTTTTTCTGGCAGAATATATCAATATTCTTGTTGTTTCAGCCATAGCGGTAACCCTATTTTTAGGCGGTTGGCATGGTCCGGGTGATATCCCAGTGTTGTGGTTTGCAGTGAAAGTCGCCCTTGCAGTGTTCTTTTTCATATGGGTGAGATCGACCATGGCACGTCTTAGATATGACCAGTTGATGAGTTTTGGTTGGAAAATATTGGTTCCTATTGCGACATTAAATTTAATTGTTACCGCATATTTTACGTTGGTGTGAGATGGAAAAACGAAGAAAGAATAGAAGCACCTTTTATAGGATATTGTCGATATTTCGGGGTTTATTTATCGTTTTGAAATATGCATTTAAGAAGCCTTGGACAGTGCAATATCCTGAACAAAGGCATAAGCTTCCTCCTCGATTTAGAGGTCGACACTATCTTACCAAATGGGATGATGGTTTAGAACGTTGTGTGGGATGTGAATTGTGTGCGATTGTGTGCCCATCGCAAGCGATCTATGTGAAGCCGGCAGCAAATAAGCCTGGTGAGCAGCACTCGCATGGAGAGCGTTATGCTTCTGATTTCCAGATTAACATGTTGCGCTGTATCTATTGTGGCTATTGTGAAGAGGCTTGTCCCACGGGTGCCATTATCCTTGCCGATCACTATGAGTTGTCTTCATACGATCGAGAATCTTTGATTTATACTAAAGACATGCTGACGGAAAAAAAGCCTGGTGATTCTGGTCGTGATCCTAAGAGGGAGATTTAATTGAATATGGCACTTTTTGAAAATCCCTTACAAGTTATTTTAGGAATCATTTTAGTACTCACTTCGTTAGGAGTGATTTTAGCGAAGAAGCCGGTGCATGCTGGTCTATCGTTCTTGCTTACTTTGCTGACGCTATCTGTGATGTATTTGCAGCTTTCAGCCGAGTTTATTGCGGTGATGCAAGTGTTGGTATATGCAGGAGCTATTTTGGTGATCTTTATGTTCGTGATTGTGTTGTTCCAGGATGCCCACCAGCAAATTGAAAAATATCCGGCTAGAAGTTCGACCATGTTTTTGGTTGTCAGTGGGACCTTGTTTTTATTAGCGCTGACCTACTTGGGGACACAATTGATGGGGTTATCACCGTCTACAGTCACCTTGGCTGATGGTTATGGCAAAGTGCATGCTTTAGGGAAAGTGTTATATCTCGACTTCTTTTTCCCTTTTGAAGCAGTGATATTAATATTCCTCGTGGCTGTAGTAGGCGCGCTTTATATTGGTAGAAAAGAACAGGTTGAGCAACATACCAGCCCAGAAGCTAGTATAACAAAAGGGGAATGAGATGGACAATGCGCTTATGATTTTTATTAGTATGGCAATGTTTGCCATTGGAATTGCTGGCGTGTTGGCAAAGCGCAATGCTGTGATTTTCTTTTTGTCGATAGAGTTGATGTTCAATGCTGGAAATTTGTTGTTCGTGACATTCTCGCGCCATTGGGGAAATCAAATCGGATTAGTTTGGGTCTTCTTCGTACTTGTCGTAGCAGCTGCTGAGGCTGCAGTTGGATTGGCGATCGTGATCAACTTATTCCGGTCGAAACAAGTGGTTGATGTGGATCAATACGATGCCCTGAAAGGGTAGCTTAAATATTGGAGGATTGGGGTCGAGCCTGTGATTTGCGATTTGAGCGCGGACTGGGACTGGGGTCGAGCCTGTGATTTGTGATTTGAGAGTAAAGATGTTCTTTATCTTATAGGCGCTCTCAAATCGCAAATCGCAGGCTTGACCCCAGTCCCAGTCCGCGCTCAAATCGCAAATCGCAGGCTTGACCCCAATCTTGGGTGAATGCTGTATAAATACTGAGGAATATAATGGATTACGCCATTTCGATTGGACTGTTTATGCCGCTTGTCGGCTTTCTTATATTGATGAGCACATATGCTTGCATCAGTCGGCGGCTGGTAAGCTTAGTGGGCTGTGGAACCATTTTAATTTCCTTTATTTGTTTTTGCAGTCTTCTTGCTAATTCCACAGCCTCAGGCGTGAGCCCGTTGAGTGTTACTTTATTTGAATGGATACCTGTTAAAGGCATTAGTGCTGACTTCACTTTACATCTCGACGCTTTGTCATTTGTGATGACCTTGGTCATTACAGGTGTGGGCTTTTTGATCCATGTCTATTCAATAGGATATATGGAGCATGAAGAAGATTACGCGCGTTACTTTGGCTTTATGAATTTCTTTGTGTTTTCCATGCTTACCCTTGTGTTGGCGGGCAATTTAGTGTTGCTGTTTGTTGGCTGGGAAGGCGTTGGGGTGGCTTCATATCTACTGATTGGCTATTGGTATGAAAAGCCTGTGGCCGCTGAATCTGCTACAAAAGCCTTTGTTGTTAATAGGATAGGCGATCTGGGACTGTTACTTGGCATCTTATTGACCTATTATCTCTTCGGAACAAGTGATATGGCCGAAATCAATCAGCGCGCGGTGAGTAGTTTTGCCGTGGGCGCCCCTATCATCACTGTGTTAACCCTCTTATATTTTATTGGTGCTGTGGGTAAATCAGCCCAGCTGCCCCTATATACATGGTTGCCCGATGCGATGGCGGGTCCAACGCCTGTCTCGGCCCTGATCCACGCTGCCACGATGGTAACGGCGGGGGTGTATTTGCTTGTAAGGCTTAATCCTGTGTTTATGCTGGCGCCAACCACGCTGGAAGTAGTTGGGGTGATAGGGGCTGTCACATCGCTATTTGCCTCTATTTGTGCTGTGGGGCAAACCGATTTGAAGCGCGTGCTCGCTTATTCTACAGTGAGTCAGTTGGGATTAATGTTTTTAGCCTGTGGTGTGGGAGCCTTTTATGCCGCTATGTTTCATTTGACCATGCACGCCTTTGTTAAAGCCTTGTTGTTTTTGTCGGCCGGCAATGTAGTGCATATGTTGCATGATGTAACCGAGATGGATCAGATGGGTGGGTTATCCAAAGCGTTGCCAAAAACGCGTTGGTTATTCCTTATTGGTGTATTAGCGTTAGCGGGAATTCCTCCCTTGGCAGCATTTTTTAGTAAGGATTTAATACTTGAACAAAGTTATTTAGTGGGCTTTAAGACCTTATTTTGGATAGGATTAGCTGCTTCGACAATGACGGGAAAACAAATGCCGCCAACGCCGCCATGAAAGGAACTACAAATAACAACATCAAACTAGGCATGAGCTCAAATTCTCCTTAAAAACTGTATTTCCCTATCTCGTTAAAGAGGCGATCAATAATACGGCTCCAAACACCACCCAAGCAACATATGAGCGAATCTGTCCACTTTGCATCTGCTGCAAATCGCGCGCAATCCATTGCGATACATGCGAGACCCCTAGGACCATTCCATCAAAGATTTTTGGCTCAATGAAACGTCCAATTAACTTCGATACGGCCTCCAAAGGACGCACAAATACTGCGGAATATATATCATCTACATAGAAAGAATGCTTAAACAACAGTATCGGCCGCTTAATGCGGTCGGCAAAACGAGTGTAAATATAAGCCGACAACATCACACCGATCACTGCTCCCACAATAGAAAGCCATGTCTGTGGAGATAAAAACAGATGGCTAATCGGCTCATCTACAGCGAGCTTCACACCAACCTTAGCCAAAA
>JABDFJ010000008.1:0-17506 GCA_013286645.1 Chlamydiota bacterium
AAAAGGATCACGTGTTTGAATTTTTTCAATCCTCGTTAGAGTGAAGCCAGCCCCTTCTAATAATTCCGTATATTTTTCAATAGTAAGGAATTGTCTAGGAAGGATGTTTTTCCAATAACAAGACCACTTAGGTGATGTTTGGACGGTTTTACGCGCTTGTTTCCATGCTTCATTATCCACAGCAGGGATCAATATCCATAACTTACCGCTTGGTTTTATCAGCTTTGCAAGATTTTCAATGGCTTGCTTTTGGTCTTGGCAATGTTGTAAAGCACAATTAGAAATGATTACATCAAATAATTCAGAAGTATTTGCCTCTAGAAATCCACCTTCTTGGAAATTTAGATTTGGATATTCTAGAAAGCAATATTGCTTTCTAGCCCATTCAAGCATGGCGATCGATGGGTCGATGCCAAGAATTGTACCTTGAGGGATAAACTTAGACACGTCTGCCGTGATTTTACCATCACCACATCCGATATCTAAAATGCGCTCATCACCCTTGAGTTGTTTGACATTTGAAGCCAAAAACGACCACGCCCAGCGGCGTTGCATATCCGAATTATGCACATAGTTTCGGACAAGTTTACTATCCCAATAAGTGTCGTCTGCAACGAGATGCGCAGTCCCCCCCACAAAAAGAACATGTAGTGTCAATATCAGTTTGTTAAGCATAAATAACTCTCTATGTTGTGTTTTTTTTTGAAATCAAATACTGTGGCTTAAATTGGACTTAAAGGCTAAGTTACCATGATTAATGAAATATTATCTACAACACTAGGTGGATTAGGCCTTCTTTTTCTTGCGTTGAAATTTTTAGACACAAATATGCAAAGTCTGATGACAGGCTCTGTGCGCACCACCATAAAGAAACACACCTCTAATGACATTTCAGCAATGTTTTGGGGATTTGTTTTAGGATTGATCACAAGTGCACCAGCAGTTGTTGGTTGTATTGCATCCTCATTGTATAGCTGTCGTTCCCTTTCCCATCAAAGAACGCTTATTATGACTACCTGGAGCAATCTAGGCTGTTGGGGATTATTTTTTGTTGTGTTTCTTAACATCGACTTAATTGTGCTTTATCTCATCGGCTTTACAGGAATAGCAGTTTATCTTGAGAAGCCTTTTAAATGGCGTTTTTATTTGGGATGTATAGCGGCTATCTGCCTAATGCTTTTTGCCGTCATGTTAATGAAATCTCAATCTGGAAAGATTGCTGACATTCCTTGGGTTAGCGCGCATTTAAGTGAAATTCAAAGTGCTTATTTTAAATCATTTGTTATTGCTGCATTGCTAACCTTTCTTACCCAGTCTGACTTGGTGATTATGTTATTGATCACGAATCTTTCGCACGCGCATGTTTTGACAGTTGATCAAGCCATTTTAATGTTATATGGCGTGCAAATTGGCGTTGGCATGACCTATCTTTTGTTAATGATCAATACCAAAGGAATCATGAAGCAGATTTTCTTCCTTCAAATATTATTCAACGTTCTGGTTGGGGTTGTCTTTACACTGCTTTTGATTGTTGAAATGACGACATCCATCCCTCTAGTCAAAGCCTTAAGTCAACAGGTTGCTAGTTCTATTTGGTCCCAAATGCTTTTCATCGTAATTTTTGCTAGCGCTATCATGTGTATCTTGTTTACGATCTTCTCTGAAGTCCTTTCTAAATTTATCCTCAAAATATTCAAAGTATCGGAAGTCTACGATCCCGCCAGACCTCGTTATATCACTATGGAAGCTATTTCAGATCCTGCCAGTGCGCTTGATCTTTTTGAACAAGAGTTGCTAGCACTACTCAAGAGATTGCCACAAAACATCGAATACAAACTATTAAATCAAGACGGCGATCCTTTTCAAGTGCAAGCCACACTTAAATTGCATCATGAACAGTTCATAGCAGTTACAAAGGTCGCGGACGAGCTTTTAAAGGAATTAGGACAGCAGAATATTGCCGCTGAAATTTCCGGAGAGCTGTTTATCGCTTCAGATCGACTGCAAATCAGTTCGGCCTTAGAAGAAGGAACTCATAGTCTTTTGCAAATAGAGCTTCCACAAGCCTGTTCTGAAGGGATTAAAACCCTTGCAACCCAGATCAATGAAGCACAGCAGGTGCTCTTTGAAACCACAATCGATGCGATTGCCAACAGGGATAAAGAGGATATAGAAGTGCTTTTGGAAGCTATCTCCAGTAGTAAATCGAGTATCGATAGCATTCGTCAAGCTTATATCAAGCAAGAGAGCATTTCCTCTGTCCATAACAAAGTGTTAATATTAACTCTTACCTCTCTCTTTGAAAGAAATGTATGGCTCCTTCAACGCCTAATCCACGAATATCTTCCAAAGGCACCGCTAATAAAAAGCGAGGCTCCATCACTGTTAAAGACGTAAATCACGATGATTAATGAAATATTATCTACAACACTGGGTGGATTAGGTCTCCTCTTTCTCGCATTGAAATTTTTAGAGACCAATATACAAAGTTTGATGACAGGCGCTGTACGCACTTCCATCAAAAAACACACATCAAATGACCTAATCACAATTTTTTGGGGATGCTTTTTAGGGGTGATCACCGGTGAACCGGCAGTTGTAGGCTGTATAGCGGCTTCTTTGTATAGCTGTCGTTCTCTTTCCCATCAAAGAACTCTCATTATGTCCACGTGGAGCAACCTGGGGTCTTGGGGGCTATTTTTTGTTGTGTTCCTTAATATTGATCTTGTTGTGCTTTACCTTATTGGTTTCACTGGCATCGCAGTTTATCTTGAAAAGCCTTTCAAATGGCGTTTTTATTTGGGAAGTATCGCCGCAATCTGTCTTTTACTCTTTGCCGTCATGTTAATGAAATCCCAATCTGAGAAGATCGCTGATATCCCTTGGGTGAGTGCGCATTTAAGTGAAATTCAAAGTGCGTATTTTAAATCATTCGTGATTGCCGTGGTGCTCACGTTTCTTACACAGTCCGATTTGGTGATTATGCTATTGATCGCTAGCCTTTCACATGCGCATGTTTTAAATGTAGATCAAGCTATTTTAATGTTATATGGCGTGCAAATTGGCGTTGGTATGGCTTATCTTTTAGTGATGATAAACTCCAAAGGGGCCATGAAGCAGATTTTCTTCCTTCAAGTATTATTCTACGTGCTGCTTGGATTAGTCTTTACGTTACTATTGATCATTGAAATGATGACTTCAATTCCTTTAATCAAAGCCTTAAGTGAACAAGTGTCTAGTTCTATTTGGTCTCAGATGCTCTTTATCGTGATTTTCGCTAGCGCTACGATGTGCATCTTATTTACGATATTCTCCAAGCCCCTTTCTAAACTGATGCTTAAAATATTCAAGACATCTGCGGCTTATGATCCCGCAACGCCCCGTTATATCACCATGGATGCTATTTCAGATCCAGCCAGTGCGCTTGATCTTTTTGAACAAGAGTTGTTAGCACTACTCAAGAGATTGCCGCAAAGCATCGAATACAAGCTATTGAATCAAGGCGGCGATCCCTTTCAAGTGCAAGCTATAATGAAGTTGCACCATGAACAGTTCATAGCGGTCACCAAAGTCGCTGATGAGCTTTTAAAGGAACTAGGACAACAAAATATTGCTGCAGAAATTTCCGAAAAACTGTTTATCGCTTCTGACCGCCTGCAGATCAGTTCTGCTTTAGAGGAAGGGACTAATAGTCTCTTGCAAATCGAGCTTCCTCAAGATTGCTCTGAAGGGATTAAAACCCTTTCAATACAGATCTATGAAGCGCAGCAAGTGCTTTTTGAAACCACGATTGAAGCGATAGCCAACAGGGATAAAGAGGATATAGAAGTGCTTTTGGAAGCTATCGCCAGCAGTAAATCGTGTATTGATGGCATTCGTCAAGCGTATATCAAACAAGAAAGTGCTTCATCTGTCCACAACAAAGTGTTAATATTAAACCTCACCTCTCTCTTTGAAAGAAACGTATGGCTCCTGCAGCGTCTAATCCACGAATATCTTCCAAAGACACCACTTGTAAAAAGCGAGACTCCACTGCTGTTAAAAACGTAATCCTTGACGTACATGTTCACACAATGGCGTCAACTTAATAGAGTACCGCCCTATTTGAACGCGAAGATCGCGAAGCCAGCGAAGATAACGCGAAGATTTTTCTGTTGTAAAAAGTTAATTTACAACAAAATGAGCACATTTTCTCAAAACATAAAGGGATTTTATGGAACTGCGCGTCGATAACCAACTGGATGAGCAAACAGAAGTGCTCATCAAAAATATCATTGGGGCCGCTATCGATGTGCATCGTGAACTCGGGCCTGGTTATCTTGAGAAAGTTTACGAACAAGCCATGGGACTGGAGCTTAGGCATCGGGGCTTATCTTATGCTACACAAGTACCCTTTGCAGTTTGTTACAAGGGTGTAAAAATACATGGTCAGGTGTTGGATATGGTCGTCGAAGGAAAGGTTATTTTAGAGCTAAAATCTGTGGAAATGCTCTTGCAAATCCATGAAGCCCAAATTATTTCTTATCGAAAATCAACGAGGTTGCCTGCTGGGTTGTTGATTAATTTCAAGGAGAAGTTAGTCAAAGATGGTATCAAAAGATTTGTCTTGAGCAAGCACTTCCAATAAATAAAAACATCTTCGCGCTGTCTTCGCTAGCTTCGCGATCTTCGCGTTCAAATAGGGCGGTACTCTATTAAGTTGACGCCATTGCATGTTCACGGGAACATGTACCCCCAAACAGTTTTATTATTTTTCGATAATAAAACTCTGAACAGCTACTTTTGGGTAAGCCACTGAATGATTTTCTGAAATGCGGCTTTGCTTAATACTCCCAGATGCCCCTTGTTAAGTTCAAAAGTATTCATGGGTACTGTCGACTTTAAAGACCACTCCATGTCTCCGATGATAGCATCGTATTGTGCTAATATATTAAATAGTTGTTGTTCATTGCCAGCCTCCAACACCCAACGCACCTCCAAAACATTTGAAGGCATGCCGATGGTAATTACCTTGCCTATATGTGGGTATCGCGTGGGTGTTTGCCCTTCTTTCATCACAAGTCTATCGCGGCGCAAAGTAGTAGGATCACTCTCATCGATGTAACAACATTCTGGGGTAAATGAACAATACAAAGCCATCATTCCCCCGAGAGAATGCCCTATGAGATCCACTCGCGGGGGGTCTATATTAAAGGTCTCTTTGTAGAGCAGCTGTATTTGCTCGATTTTCTCATAAATGCGCTTCCGTTCAGCTTCTGAAGCATTGTGCGCGTGCAAAAAATTCATGACAAAAACAGGGATACCTGCCTGCTTTAAAGCATGTCCCAAAGCGGCAACGTCAGACCATTTACCCATACTGCCATGCAACAAAAGCACCGGTGATTTGTGGCGATGTTCTGGTCTTAGCAAATCAAATCCATAATAATGTGGAGGACGACGATAACGCAAACGGCGAGCAGCAGAGCGCAAGCTAGGTCCAAATTCAAGCAACAACGTCCCTAAAACCAAACCCACAGGGCGATATTTAATACGAGCGGTATAGTCGATAAGCCTCTTAACAGATCGGAAGTGCAGGTCATAAATCTTATAAAACATGCGTGTAATCCGCTTAGTGAAGGCTTTTAGCATACAGACTTGGTTAGTTTTGTAGTGTTTCTGCAAGAAAATTACGAATTGAAACCCAAGCGCGCTTAGCAGCTAAGGGATTGTAGAGAACCCCTGCTTGAGGATCATTTGCACCAGGAGCAGCAAAGGCATGCATTGTGCCCCCATAAACATGAGCTTGCCAGTCTACCTGGCCTTGATCCATTTCCTTTTCAAAGCCCTCTAATGTTTGCTGAGACGCTACAGGATCATTGTAACCATGAAGAATAAGGATTTTTGCTCTAATGGGTTTTAGCAAAAGTGCAGGAGGTGAATCAAAATGTCCGTAGATACTTATTGCCCCTTTGAGGTCCACCCCGCTTCTGGCCAGATCAAGCGCACATACACCACCAAAACCAAAACCAAGCACAGCCACACGCTTGGCATCGACATAAGACAATCTAGAGGCTACCTCAAACCCTTTAACAACTCTCTTTTGCAATAAACTTCGGTCCTCCATAAACGGCTTTTTCAACAAGGCATTTTCTTCTTTTGTTTTGCCTAAGATTCCCTTTCCATACATGTCTAAAGCAAAGCTAGCATATCCCCATTCAGCAATCTCTCGAGCTTTATCACAGATAAACTCATCTCTTCCGTTCCATGCATGGCACAAAATCACTAATGGACGCATTTCTTCTCCTGAATGAACTGAAAATCCTTCAAGAGTGGTGTTGTGATCTTGATATGTAATTAACGAGGTTTTCATTTTTATTTTGCTTTATGGTTATGGCACATTGAATAATAGTTCCAGAACAACTTAGAGCACTCCCCTTCAGACAATGCCCTCAGGTCTACCCAAACAAGCTGCAAATCCCCTGGTTTGCCATGTTTTAGCAAGCGGCAACCATGCACGCGATAAATCATCCCGATTTGGTAAAACATGTAAGGTTCTTGGGAGGAAGTTCGCGGGACATCGACAATGGCGGTCAAATTGTCTATCAGCTGCACTGAGTCAAATTCCATGGCCACCTCTTCAGCAAACTCTCGACGTAAGGCCTGCTCAGCAGATTCGCCAAATTCAATGCCGCCGCCAGGGAAGTCTAGCTTACCAGCATAAGGTCCGCGCTGCTGGCGCACAGCCAATATTTTTCCCTCATTCATGACAACGCCATAGACGCCAATTCTGGTGATTTTCTTTGGAACCGTTATGTTGTCTGTTGTGTTGTCAAAAGAGTTCATAGTATTTTCCCCATAGCAATATCCTGAGGGCTTGGTGGCGCACCACTAGTGTCATAGAAAGGCATCGAAAGGCATTTATCTTGGAGGTAAACCTATGCTATCAGCTACACGATGTCCACTTCGGACTGCACTCTCCATAAAACCAGCCAACACTTCGGTATGTTCCCCAGCAAAGCTCAATCCAGGAAGTGTGAGTCTCCACACTGGCCAATATGGAATCATTTGGCCTGGCTTATAATGAATATAGCCTCCACCAGACCACGGTTGAGATTTATCCCATTTTTGAAAAACGGAATTCCCTGTGTGGTTAGCTGGCTCAAGTCCTGTCGGAAGCACTTGGTTTAATTGTCCTATGAAAAAGTCCACTTTTTCAGTATCAGTTAAATTTGCCTCGGCCCATTGGGCATCTGGACCTGTAATGTACATAGTGATCAAACCTGCTTGAGAATTATACTGATTATTCCCACACCAAGCGGTTCCAAATGTATATGGATTTTGCGGATTTGTGTTCATACTAGCATCCACCAACATAAACAAAAGTGGAGCTCCATTTGGAGGTCCACCGGCAAGTAAATCAAAAAAACGCGTTTTATATTCAACGACGATCTTATAAATCGGACCTGCTGGAATTTCAGCAATCGCTTTTTCCACAATTTTAGGTAAAGGGGGACAGAATTTGATTTTTCGTGTGGGTGGCAATGGTGTGGCCATAATGACTTGATCGCCTCGATATTTTATTTTACACCCATTTTGTTGTTTAACCGTTACTCTCACTCCTTCACATTTATATTCTACTTTCACAACCGGTGAATTGAGTTTTACATTTTTTCCCAAGTATTGGGCCATAGCTTTAGGAAGCAAATCATTCCCCCCCTGCAGACCATAAATATTCCTTCCTGAAACAACATCGGCCGAAATACCGTATTGTTGAGTAAGATATAAGTTTGAGATATCGCTGACAGGAGCATTCCACAATCCTTGATCGAGTTTGGTAATCATATAATTGGACATCGGATCAAAATCCAGCGAAGCAATATAATCCGAATCCGGTGTGTTATCTACTACCACTGCATCTGCGTGATATTGATCAGCCCTTTGATCTTGGGGTCTATTTGGATTCGTATTATGGGCTTGAGAAGGCCAATCCACACTACTATATGTCCCTATATCCATAGCCGTTTGAATAGCATCAGGATCATTTGCTGCAGTCTGGGTGCGATTGTTTTTATAAAAAAATACAAAATTACTTGGAAATGTTCCTGGAGGAAATGCTGAGTTCACATGGTTTTGGGTAGCAACCGGAATGTTAAATCGCTCCGCCAAAGTAAGCATTTCATAGTGGCTTGCGTCAATAAATGAAGCTCCCATCTCTGTATATAAATTTGGACTACTAAATGGCTCGCCCCGGTGGGTAAGCACTCTGCCTCCCACACGACTGTTTGCTTCTAATACAAGCACATCCCATCCTTTATCCTTTAAATCTACAGCAGCAGTCAATCCCGCCAAACCCGCGCCTACAATGATCACCCGATGCTTTGCATGGCATCGTTTCTTGTTACCTATCCTCTGGCCAGCATCAAGGCTAGAAAAAGCCAGCAAGCCACATAAGGTAAATATGAAAAATCGAAGAAATAATGATCTGAACGTTTTCATACAGTTAAATCCCTAAGCCTGAAATATATACACATTATTATTACCCAAAAAAACAAGCACTTTGTTTATAAGGGCTTGGCGCGTATTTTTGTCAATGGACGTTAAAATAAACGTTTATATTTCACAATAAAAAATTAATTTATTGAGGGACTACTCTTCAATGCTTTTGCTGAGACATTTAGTAATGGAAAAATACTTATTTAATGCCGGTCACAACCCACTCATCTTCTAGTTATAGCAATTCGTACATGTTCACGCAATGGCGTCAACTTAAAGAAACTTCTATCACAATCTGAGTTAGAGTCCGAAGCGATCAGCGTAGACGACTGTACAAAGCCCATAGTTCCTAAGCAGCTGGGGCGCTAGGTCCATGGAAGTTATATAGGAGTGACTGAGCGATTAGCGAAGGAACTATGGGTAATAGGAAAAAAATATAGAGCTCGTAGCGATAGCGTAGAGCGACTGAAAGTTGGTGAGCCAGATCAAGTCAATCGCTCTCCGCTGTCGCTCCGAGCTCCATGATTTTTACAAGTTTCCCACAGCTCCCGTTGGTCGCTGTGGGCTATGATCGGTCGCCCAAACTCAATTGGCAGTTTCCCTGGAGAAAAACTTTTGGCGATATACAATGCACTATTTTTATCTCTTTCTGAGTAATGATGACTTTTTCAACAAGCAGTCTTATTAGTTTTTGTTTTTTGTCATCAGGCAACTCAGTCGAAGTTATTTGGATTTCCTTCATAATTGTTTTCATTGATTGTTGCAACCCATTTCCCACCTCTTGTTCTATTCTACAGGCTTGTATAGCTTTCAATTTCTCTTCTAAAGATGCTTTGCGCACATCCAAACCTTTTTGACGTTTACTTAATTCTTCTAAGTCGACTAGTCCTGTTTGAAATGCATCTAGAAGCCTGTCTCTTTCATTTAATATTTTTGTAAGATCTTTTTTGAGATTAGTTTCTTCTCGATTCACTTCTTCCGTGTTAATGGCGTCTTTGGCGCGACGTTTTAACTCTTGCTGTATTATAAGTGGGTCTTGAATCAACTTCATAACTTCATCATATATCAATACATCAAGTTCTTCTTGATTCACAGATCGGTTTAAGCAATTCTTTAATTTCCTGTCCGCTTGACTTCGACAATAGTAAGTCCCTTTGGTCTTACCTTTTTGCTTTCTAAAACGCTTGTAAAACGGATATCCGCACTCTCCACATACAATTATCCCCTGTAACAACCCTAGTTTTTTTGTATTCCTAGAAGCGTTAACTATATTTTCTTTTAGCTGTTCTTGAGCAAGTTCTAAATCATTCTCAGATATTATAGGCGGCACACTTATAGGTATCCAATCTTCTTTTGGTATATGCTTACGTGCATATTTTGGTTTTAAAACTTTTCCCGACTTATAATGTCTAATTTTGTCAGTTATCCCCTCTGAACGTTCTGTTTTGCCATAGTACGAAGTACCAGTGTAAGCGGGATTTTTTAAGATATCTCTTATAGTGATTCGATCCCATTTTAAATTTCCTTTTGGGCTTTTAATACCTTTTTGAAATAGTCGTTGCACGATTCCTGATAATGACAATGATTCAATCACGTATAGCCTGAATATCTCTCTTACAATCGCCACTTGCTCCTCAACAACTTCTACAGTTGTACAAGAGCCTACCTTTACTCTTTTATATCCAAAAGGCAAGCTTGGAAGAGCTGATGGATCTCCTCGTTTGGCCTTGTAAATGCGCCCACGACGTGAACGATCGATGATTAGTTCGCGTTCATATTCCGCGATTACTCCTTGCATGTGTGTAAGAAGTCTACCTTCAGGCGTATCCTTTTTCTCGTTAGGTGCATCTTTTATAAAAAAAGGTTTCACACCATATTTTCGAAACTCTTCTAATAAAATAAGTTGATGAGAGTAATTTCTTGCTAGTCTATCAGGACTATACGCTATAATCGCATCAATTGAATCAGTACGGATTATATCTCGGAGTTCATCTAAAGAATGTCTTTGAAGCGATTTCCCGGATACATTGTTATCAACAAACATTAAATGATCGGGGATATGATAACCTTCAATTTTAGCATATTGCTTTATAGCATCAATTTGGCTTTCAATCGTTTCGCCTTGCTTATGGCCTCGTGGCGATACTCTGGCATAAAGTGCGGCATTCATTTTCATTTGTTGTCTCCTTAAATAAGTGCAGATTATTCATGTTAGCCTGCACAACGTCGCTTAAAATAATATCAAGGCCTTTTATAAGCCGCATCATTTGATTTCTTTGAGGCTGGTAGTCCATTGTTATCGTCTTTATTTTTTTTATTTTGGACACAACTTTGTTCCCTCTTAATAGAGCCTTTAAAAGGGCGCAATATAGATTTGTCAAATTTATTTTCAAAGTAGAAAGTGCCAATTGAGTTTATGCTGGTTCAGGCGTCCTGCGCTAATCGCTCCGGACTTTAACGAAAGTAAACTTGCCCAAGTCCTAAAACCGCACTAATTGGCAGAAGTCAGGAAAGATAGGGAAAAGCAGCAATTGGCATAGCCATGACATGCTTGGGCGTAGCAACAGCCTACCAAGGGATCATGGAAGTGATTGATCCCACAGATTTGACTGCAACAAGCCAAAAAGAAACACCCTCACAAAAGCCTGAGTTTGTTTCTCTTGATGCAGGATTCATAGTATTTTTTATTTGCTCGATGCCCCTTTTTGACGGGCTATTTTTTTGGCATATCGCAATTGCTTTTGTAGTTTTAAATCCTCTTTAGACAAAGCTTGAGCAGGGCTGGTCTCGCAAGTAGAAGACCTTTTTTTCAATTCCTCTAAAGAAATCGGTTTTGGCATTTCCTTTGGCTTTGAAGGCTGAAGCGGTGGTTGTTGGGTTTCAGTTTTTTTCAACAAAGCTTGAGCTTTTTCCACCATTTTTTTCTGTTGTTGGTCTTTTCTTTTTTGCAATTCATGAAGTGAATATGTCGCTTCTTCTGCTGTTACAATTCCTACAGATTTACCATGAATATCTATGCGCGGAACCCCTTCAATAATTTTGCTAAGATAATTCGTGCCGGAACAATACTTATTTAGTCCTTTTTGAATTAATTTAGGTTCAAAACGCGTCTCGTCTTTGTAATGAGTATGTACTTGGATATGAATGCCGAGGCATAGAGGTAGCTTTTGGTCCCCTTTTTTAAAACAATTAGGAAGTTCTTGGATGAGAACATCCTTCATTCGGCAGCTCATAGTATTTCTTCTTGTTTTAGGCTTAATTGAAGCTATCTCATTAAGAACATTTACAAAAACTTCTTGCGCCATAAATTCCCTCACCATTTATTATAGGTGGCACATACTACCACTTAAACCCTATTTTGGATACATTTTTTCACATCTTATAAGGTTTTGTGGGGCACGATGGCGTCAATTTAAGGAAATGGACGGCATGGGCGGCATGACGTACATGTTCAGGGCTTTCTTACACCCCTACCGGGGCTGGTGTTTTTTTCCCAATACCCCGGGCTCCGCTAATCGCTACACCCGGGGCTAATCTCTTAGGCCGCTACCGCGGCAAGCTACACACCAGTGAATATGTACCGGCATGACTTGAACATCTATTTGTTTAAAAACCAAATTCTTGACTTATTATTTTATAATGAATACCCTTTAACAACTTTAGATATTAAAAATAAACCTTACATTAAACTATATATTTTTTCTTATGTCATCCCCCTCTTTAACCGCTTTAATCCCAGGCGATGCTTATGCTTCTTGTACAAGTTTATCGCCACTGTCTCCTTACAAAGATACATCTCCTTCACAACCGGAAGATTTAAGAGCTTGCCAAGAGACACTTCCAGCTGCTTATAGCTACACAGAGAGTTATAATCGCCTGTTCGAATTATGTACTCAGACCTCTCCACAGGTAAGTAAGGAAGATATCGTTAATTGTGAACCATCTCCAGGCTGTGATCTGGCTAGATTACTTCATCATTATGGCGATGTCGTGGAATTATTTTCTAACGCTGAACGGAATGTAAAACTTTTGCAGTTGTTACAGAAGCTACATGGAATTTTATATAATAAATGTTTTCACAACACTGATTACAAAACTATGCTTGAGATTGTTTCTAACGATTTCATGTGTGCTCAGCGCGTGTTAGCAGCTATCCCGCCGGAAGAACGTGGGCAGTGCCTGAGCTTTCTGGTGGATGAATCCATCTGCCGTGAAGCATTTATCAACATTTTAGAAGGGGCGGATCTGCTGGCTGGCGAAGGACAAAAACAGGTGCATTTTCGCGACCTAAGAAATTTGTCTCTAATATTAAGTCGCAGTCGCATCGATATGAACCATCTATACCTCAACGATCTAAAAAAGGTTCCTCCTGATAGCAGATCCATGGTGATTCAACTTGCTGGAGAGGTCGACGAGGCTCAATGGTATCGCAGTTCCAGGGATGAGGATGTGAAAGGCAAGAACTTGATTACCAAATTTATGGGCTTTTCAGACGAAGAGATCAAATTCATCGTAGCTAATCTGAAGAGCCTATCGATAGATTTCGAGCCAAAACGCTTTGCCATTGTCCACACCAAGCTGTTAATGAAGCTTCCTCCTTCAGAAATTGCGTCGGTGCTACATTTAGCTATAACGGTTAAAGAGGCCGCACAGCGCTGTGAGGAAAATATTTCATGGCAAGATGTCGTTGAAAATTTCGTCACTCTGTGTACCCCAAGACACGCCGTCTTGCATCCTCAACCTGTTGCCTGGATCGTGCGTAAGGTGCAGGCAAATAAGCTAGAAGATTTGCCATCTTTTATTGCTAATGCCATGAAGTTGATTAACTCAGGCGAAGATTCTCAAGCGCGAATGAGAAAGTTATATCCAGTAGATGTGACCGATGTGCCTAGCTTGGACCAAATGAGATCGTGATTGAGGTTAAGGCTGGACTGATTTATGCCGATGATAAAATAGAGCAGTACACCCAATCATTAGGAATGTCACGATCTCTGGCATGCCCCCTAATCTTCATAAAAAATTAACATTAATCTTTAATGGGTTATCACAAATTAGAGTACCACACTTTTTGAACGCGAAGGTCGCGAAGCAAGCGAAGACAACGCGAAGAAGGTTTTTATTTATTGAAGTATGCTCAAGACAAATCTGCTGATATCATCGTAAACCATTCTCTCCTTTAAAATTTATCAATAATCCAGCTGAAAATCTTGTTGATTATGAATAAGAAAGAATTTGAGCTTCATGAATTTGTAAGAGCATATCCAGAGGAGACAAATCTTCGCGTTGACTTCGCTTGCTTCGCGACCTTCGCGTTCAAATAGTACGGTACTCTAATTTGTGATGAGCCAGAATCGCTAGCTTTTGGTGGAAAATTCTCGCAATCAATGCTACACTATGTTCCTTATGAAAAAAGAAAGACCGAAAAATTCCTCTCAATCCTACAAAAGCGGACTTGTCCAGCTGCATTATGAAATCATTGAGCAATTCACGGAAGCACAAGATAAAATCCATTTCAAACTGGTCGACTACGGAAGTGCAGACTACAAGAAAGCCGTAGCTCTGCGGGAAGAAATACTGCGTAAACCACTCGGCTTGTGTTTCACTCAGGAAGAACTTGAACGGGAAAAAGAACATGTGCACATCGCCGGCTTCCTTGGGCAGGAAATGTGCACCACCGCCGTACTCGTTCCAGACGGCGATGCAATGAAAATGCAAAGAGTGGCATCGAAAGCCCAGTTCCAAGGAAAGGGCATCGGATCTGCTTTGATACGCTTCTGCGAAGAGTATGCTAAAGAACACGGATTCAAATCGATCTATTGCCATGCGCGAGATACCGCCGTGCGATTTTATTTGAAAAACCATTACGGGCTGGAAGGCGAGCCGTTCGACGAAGATGGCATCCCTCACCGCAAGATGAGAAAGCTGATAACGCGGTAAGACATTAAGAGGCCCTAGGCTACACGGAGACGCGTGTGAATCAAAAAAGAATCATGTTTATTTTGGCTATATTCCTGGGGTTTGCCAGAGAGCTTTTATCGACCGATGATGTGACTGCTATTCAAAAAATCGTTCAACACTCTTATGGCGAAAATGTCTGCATTTCTTCTATTGCCCCCATCAATGCCGGACTGACAAATAGAAATTATAAGGTGATTGTCAACAATGAAACCTTGTTTGTTAGAATTGGTAGGGAAAATCCAGCTGTTTTAGGAATTGATCGCACCAAAGAGTTTGCTATCTATCGGTTAGTCCAAAATGAACAAATCACCCCCGCACTCATTGATAGTGATACCTCTAGTGGAAATATGATCGCCAGATATATTACAGGTACACATTTTGGAAAGATACATGGTGAATGGCTTTATGATAAGGAGAGCTCTCTCCAAAAAATCGTGGCGTTAATTAAAACATATCATGCCCTTGAAAGCCCCCTCCAGACTGAAGTCGACTTTCCATTTTCTATCATTGAGCATTATTTAGAACAGGCTCGTGAGCTGTCTGTAAACTTGCCTTCCAATATCGATATCGCTCTCAGCATCATTCAGAACATCAAATCATACCTCCCAACCATTTCCAAAGTATTATGTCATCAAGATCTTTTTGCGGATAATTTTATCTATGATGGTTCCGATCTTTATCTGGTGGATTGGGAATTTGCAGAGTGGAGCGATCCTTTTTATGATTTGGCCTCATTGTGTATTGAACAAGAATATGAGCCAGAAGAGAAGGAAATGGTGTTAACGTACTATTTTGGAGGCTTTTCTCAAGAGCAAAGAATTCATTTAGAAATGATGTGTATGCTGTATTCAATGCGAGCCGCGTTGTGGGCATTGAATCAAGATCACTCCTCTAGGGAAAAACAGATGGATTTTAAAAGCCTCTTTGAATTGCATTACCAAAATTTCTTTCGCTCCTACACTTGGTTAAAGCAAACGATTGGAGACATGGATTTTTTGCAGAAAAGGGCATCGCTAGCAGGTCTGTGAATCCCATAGCAACATGATTGGTGTCAGCCCTAGCGTTCTCGACAAGAAAACGAAAAATGTAGTCGTCTCGCAGTGTCAGAATGTCAGGCATGGCCCCAATCATAATGTCAAGCCTGGCACCAATCAATCACCAATCACTATCAACTAAGGAATTTTACTACTAACTCCTAATTGCTGAAAAGAGTCCGTTAAAGTTGACAAAATGTCTCTTATAAAATACAATATGTTTATGACACAAGACTACGACATCGAAGTTTACGCTACAGAGCAAGGGAAAGAACCATTCAATGAATGGTTAGGTTCTTTAAAGGATAAAAAAACCAAAATGCCCCTACTTATGCGGATTCAACGTTTGCGAGAAGGAAACTTTGGCGATTTCAAGAGCTTCAGTGGCATTTATGAGCTTCGAGTTGATTTTGGGCCTGGTTATCGCATCTACTGTGCAAAGATCGGCAATCGATTGATTTTATTGCTAGGTGGAGGAGATAAGTGTACTCAAGATAGAGACATCAGTAAGTGTAAATCGTATCTTGAAGACCATAAAAAGAGGGTGCTATGAAAAAATACAGAAAGTTTACTGAACTTTTAGACGATTATTTAAAGGATGAGGAGTTTGCAGCCGAATTTCTTTCTAAAGCGCTTGAAGAAGAAGATTTTTCAACTTTTCTTTTATCCCTGAAGGACGTCATTCGAGTACATGGCAGCATTACTTCTGTGGCAGAACAATCAAAAATAAGCCGCTCAACTATTTATAAGTTGTTTTCCGAAAAAACTAACCCCGAACTAAGAACAATTTTATCTTTACTGCATACCATTGGTTATGATTTGCGCGTGATAAAAAAACCAGCTTGCGCATAGAAATTATTCGTTCCTCCAGAAAAATTGATTGGGGTCATGATTAGGGCCCCAATATCAGGATGTCAGGATATCATGGGAAATTACACCATGTTCTGACCCAGATTTGGCCGCGAGCTCTTTGATAAAGGATACAATTATGGATCTACTAAGGGATCACAACACAAGAAAAGGGACCAAAAACTAAGATGATACCTCTTAGGATTTGGCCCAATAATAATTAAACCCTATTGCATTCGCCACGGAGGGGAAGGATTAATTAAATTCCTCTTTTTTCAAAAAGTCTGCTGTCGTTTTTAAATCAGCTAAAACTTCAAAGGGCTCTCTGCCTATTACTTGAACGTTCGAAAGAGGAGATGCTACATATATATGATCGAATGTAACTGCTTTTCTTTGTGTGTTGACATGGGTATTATAGCTTAATGGAACAGGTTTAAACCCATGCTCAGAGGCTTCTTTGTTGATGGCTTCACTATTCTAAAATTTCTTTACAATCGTATTCCAGATCATTTTGATCTAATAAAAAATACACCTCTTCCAAAAATGACTTGGTTCTTTTTATTTTATCAATCAATGTACCAACTTCTTCAAAATCCACAGAAAAGGCAAAATCGGATTTTTGCCATTCGAAATCGCTTGCATCAAGAAAATTTGTCCGTATCCACAGCATTGAAGAGACTTTAAGGGCTTTAATCAAATCGGCAATCGAGATATCAGGAGAAAATTTTATAACTAACTGAACATGATCGTTAGATACCTGTCCTCCAATCACATGAGATTCACAAGTTAATGCTATATCACAAAAATAATCATATAGATGCTGTGTAAGAGACTGCGAAATTAATGGTTGCTGCTGCGCTGTTGACCATAAAAGATGGATATACAACTCATGGTGGATCTCATTATCGTCTAACTCTTTCATCATTAAACCTTAAAAATAATTCAACCTAGAAACGGCGATTTTCGGGTTCCGGATATTAGCCCCAGACTGGGGTCAGGCCTGCGATTTTGCGATTTGAGGATATCTTTTTCCAAACGCCACTTCCTACCTCAAATCACATACCAGCCCCAGACTGGGGTCAGGCCTGCGATTTTGCGATTTGAGGATGTCTTTTTCCAAACGCCACTTCCTACCTCAAATCACATACCAGCCCCAGACTGGGGTCAGGCCTGCGATTTTGCGATTTGAGGAT
>JABDFJ010000008.1:17516-57159 GCA_013286645.1 Chlamydiota bacterium
ATTTGAGGATGTCTTTTTCCAAACGCCACTTCCTACCTCAAATCACATACCAGCCCCAGACTGGGGTCAGGCCTGCGATTTTGCGATTTGAGGATGTCTTTTTCCAAACGCCACTTCCTACCTCAAATCACATAATCACAGGCCTGACCCCAATCTTTGAAGGCGGGCGGAGCTTACGTTGAGGGAGTCCAGAGGGGCTATGCCCCTTTGGCGTGGATGATTAAGGGGCTGCGCCCCTTAATTGCTCGGGACTGGAGTCGAACCAGCACGGGATTGCTCCCAGGGGATTTTAAGTCCCCAGTGTCTACCATTCCACCACCCGAGCGTATGTGGGAGACGAAACATTAACTGATTTATCAGTTTATCGTCAAGATGTTAATCCAACAAAAACGCAAACCCTTTCGGGTTTGCGTTTGGAAAGCTTTAGGGATCTGTGTGTTCTGGATGATCTATTGCAGGTGTTGTGTTGGTGTGTGGTGTGTGGTGCTCTTCGATGTGATCGTGTGCAAATGGGTCATGTAAAGGCTGAGCATCATGAGAATGCTCTGTTACATGGCGTTTGCGTTCCTGATAGATTTCTTGTTCTTGGGCTTCAGAGATTTCATGAGAGTATTCATGCTCTTGGCTATGTGTTGGAGCAGAAGTAGTCTCTGTTTGAGCTTGTTGCTCTTCTTTGGAATAGAAGGCGTCTTTGAATAGGGCGTTATCTTTGTAGCGCGCTATTGTTTCAGAGATAAGCGTTGGAGGGGGTGGCAATAGTGATGTGAGGATTGAAGTCGTGACCACTTGCTGAGCGAGTGGTGAATTAGAGCCTTCGGCCCCTTGCTGCGCTTCGGTAGATGCGCCGGCAGATGCTTTTTCCCCATTGTCTTCTTCAGTGTTAGTACCTTCGCGGCCACGACGGCGGCGATGTTGGCGACGGCGATCTCGCTTTTTATCGGAGCGTCCCTCTTGGGTCTTTTCGCCGCTGGCAGCTGCAGTGTTATCAGCAGCTTCTGCTCCAGTTGTTGCTTCTTCAGGTTGATGGGAGGGTTCTACATGTCTCTCATGTGCAGGTTCGCGCTGTTGGCGCGGCTGTTGCTGTGGCTCGCGCCCACCAGCAATTTTGATGGTGCGGTCGATGCCGACATTTTTGAGCACCATGCGCGCTTCACGCACTTCAAGTAGCTCGTAATCGGTAGCAGGAACCAGGAACGATTTAGGTCTTTCCAGTGAACGGAAAAAGAAGGAATGACCGAAGGAGACCACTTCGACAGCGTCGACGAAGTATTCTTCTTGTCCTGTGGTTTTGCTGCTGCGGACGACTAATTTACACCCTTCTTTCGGTGTAATTACCGTTTCGATGATTGGTTCTCGAGTAAAGTCCACGTGTTTCAATCCATTGTTAATTGTTTTTGATAAACAGCCGTTACAAACATAGCTCGCGGTTGGTAAGATTCCGAAAGCGATCCATGTTCTCTAAACGGCTGTGGGCGCTTGTGGCGACGTCCCAGATAATTTAATAGATTAGATTTTATTTCATCTCGTGTTGAGCCATATAAGCTATTAAATCAGCAACGCGACAAGCATAGCCCATCTCGTTGTCATACCAGGCGATAATCTTATAGAATTTATCATTAAGAGCAATACCAGCGTCTTTATCAAAGACGGCAGAGTAGGTGCTGCCAATAAAGTCTGAAGATACTAGCGGTTCATCACAATACGCTAAGATTCCTTTCATATGGCCATCAGCGGCCGTTTTCATAGCTTTGCAGATCTCTTCATAGGTTGTTGCATCGCGCAGCCGAACAGTCAAATCGACGACTGAGACATCGGCTGTGGGTACGCGGAGGGCCATACCTGTAAGTTTTCCTTTGACCTCAGGAATGCATAGGGCAACAGCTTTTGCGGCACCAGTTGATGAAGGGATAATATTTTGACTTGCACCACGTCCCCCACGCCAGTCTTTTTTAGATGGACCATCGACAGTGGGCTGTGTTGCTGTGACGGCATGAATGGTCGTCATTAACCCCTCTTCAACGCCAAAATTATCTAGCAATACTTTTGTGATAGGTGCAAGACAGTTCGTTGTGCAGGAGGCGTTAGAAACAATATGATCCTTCGCTGGATTATATTTTTCATGGTTGACACCCATGACGAAAGTCGGAATGTCTCCTTTGGCAGGTGCTGAGATAATGACGCGTTTAGCACCAGCTGTCAGGTGTTTGCCAGCTTCTTCAACAGAGGTAAACAAGCCTGTGGATTCTATCACGTAATCCACGTGTAGATCACGCCATGGCAATTTCTCGGGAGAGCGTTCTGAAAACACGCGTGTCTTTTTTCCATTGACAATGATGGCATCTTCTTGCACTTCTACTTGGCCTTTGAAGCGTCCATGGGTAGAATCGTACTTAAGCAGATATCCTAGGTTGTCGCTAGGGACTAAGTCATTGATAGCAACTACATTGAAATCGCTACGTGCAGCGAGTGCGCGATAGACTAGGCGGCCGATGCGTCCGAAACCATTAATTGCGATATTCTTTGTCATGATATTTCTCCCTGAGGCTATAGGTGATGCTTATGCTACGTATTTAAAGTAACTTAAAATTTTGGTTGCTGATGTGATACATTTAGCTGCCATCATAAAGGAGTTGGCATCTAAAGTAAAGCAAAAGAAGGGGAATTCGTTTGTTCCTTTTTTCCCAGCCCATCAGCACACATCAAGTGGAACCATAGAAAAAAGGACCTAAAGGACCAAAACGACCTAAAGGATTAAACGACAGCGTTTTTTAGTCCTTTAGGTCGTTTTGGTCCTTTTTAAGCAGAAAAAAGCGGAGTCGAATGACTCCGCTGAGATGATGAATTACTCGCTGAGATATTCAATGACGCATGTTTGGGCGTTATCACCGACGCGGCGTTTGCTCTTAATGATGCGTGTGTAGCCACCATTGCGTGCAGCAAAACGAGGACCAAGCGTTGTGAATAGCTTTTCAATAACAGTACGGTCAGTGTTATAGGCACTGGTATCGCCAGCACGTGCAGCACGAGCTTCTTTATCTGTTAATGCATTGAAACGAATCATCATTTGGCTAATTGCTTCGCGACGTGCGGCGAGCGATTTCTTTTTGGCCAATGTGATCATCCGATCAGCGTAGACGCGCAAAGCTTTTGCTTTTGGCAGCGTTGTTTCAATACGCTCATTCTCGATGAGAGACTTAAGCATGTTCGCAAACATGCAACGTCTATGCGAGCTTGTGCGATTAAGTTTGCATGTATTATTCAAATGTCTCATGTTAACTTACCTATTTACTCTTCAACTTTTACTAAATCTTTACGGCCTTTTTTTTCTTCGAAATGCTGTCTGATACGATCTTTAGCATTATCAGCAGTAATTCCATAGCGTGCGAGATCCATGCCGAGATGTAATCCCATTTCGCTTAACTTGGCTTTAATTTCGTTAAGAGACTTTTTACCGAAGTTGCGGAATTCGAGCATTTTTCTTTCTGGGATGGAAACCAATTCGGCGATAGTCTCGATATTGGCACCGCTCAAGCAATTCGTGGAACGAACGGATAGTTCGATTTCATCGATGCGGAGGGCTAATTTTTCCATCATTTCGTCTTGATCTGTGTCACCGTCGCCCAGTCCTTCATCGAAGGATAGCGCGTGGGCTTGCACTTGCTCAAAGACTTCAAAATGTTTCATGCCGATTTGGGCTGCGAAGCTGATCGCTTCGACAGGCGTGATGCGGCCATCTGTAGTGACTTCGAAAATGAGTCGATCGAAATCAGTATCTTGTCCAACGCGTGTATTTTCGACATAGTAGTTGACGAGACGTACGGAAGAAAAGGCTGCATCAACAAGGATCTCGTCAGATGTTTTATCACGCACAATATGGCGCTCAGAAGGTACATACCCGCGTCCAATGGCAACACGTAGATCGATTTGACGACGCATTGGCTTGGTTGCTGTAAATAGATGTAGCTCTGGATTCACGACTTCATAGCTGCCATCTTCGATAATGTCACCCAATGTCACATGGTAATGGCCATGGTTTTTATCGAGATCTTCGCGTGTGATTTCAAGCACATGTGTTAAGATGCGTGGTTCGTGTGAGTAAGGAGCGTCATCCATGGGTAGCTTGCGAAGTAGAGCACCCTTGAAGTTTAGAATGATATTGGTCATATCTTCACTAATGCCTTCGATGGACATATATTCGTGAGGAATACCTTCGATACGCACGGAGATGATGGCTGGTGATTCCAATGAGGACAACATCATGCGTCGCATTGAATTACCAACAGTATGCCCAAACCCTCTCTCAAAGGGTTCTGCGACAAAGCGTGCATAGTTATTTGACGCTGCATCTTCATCGAGAGTAATTTTTTGAGGCATTTCAAACTTGCCGTACTTAACAGACATGCTGCAACTCCTGAATAAATAAATTATAAAAGCTAAATTTATGAAAGCTGAAAGTCAACTCATCGAGACCTATAATTACTTTATGGAATCTTTAGATACCAAGCAAGTTATTATAGTCGGAGTGCCCTATTCAGCTTTCACAATTTCTCTACTGGCACTACCAGCTATTACACACGTCTGCGTTTACGTGAACGACATCCGTTATGTGGCACTGGTGTCGTGTCTCTAATCATCGTGATAGCCAAGCCAGCACTCTGTAGGCCACGAACTGCAGATTCACGTCCTGCACCAGGTCCTTTTAAATTAACTTCTACTTCCTTCATGCCAACGCCCATAGCGATTTTAGCTGCATCTTGAGCAGCTACTGTAGCAGCGAAAGCAGATGACTTTCTTGAGCCAGAAAAGTTAACTTTACCAGCTGACGCCCAAGAGATTACACGTCCTGAGGGGTCTGTGATAGCGATGATTGTGTTGTTGAAAGTCGCTTTAACATGTGCAACACCTGATGGCACATTCTGGGCAAATCTCTTCTTTGTCCTGACGACTTTTTTTGTGGGGGCTTGCTTATTCAAAGTTAAAGACTCCTCATCTTATTTTTTCTTATTAGCAACGGTCTTACGACGGCCTTTGCGAGTTCTGGAATTCGTTTTAGTGCGTTGTCCACGAACAGGCAAACCGACGCGGTGACGCATGCCGCGATAGGAATGGATACTGATTAGACGTTTGATGTTGTTTTGAACTTGACGACGTAGGTCACCTTCAACAACATATTCGCCTTGCAGCAGAGTATTTATACGGGCTAAATCATCTTGCGTAAGCTTATGTGCTCTCATATTAGGATCGAGTCTAAGTTTAGCGATGATTTCATTTGCCCGATGGCGACCTATACCGTAAATATACGTTAGACTGATCTCTAGACGTTTATTATCAGGTACGTCGATACCGATAATTCTGGGCATTGGAAACTCCTCTCATTACACGCTTTGCAGCGTTTCTCAATTGCTTTAATAACTTAAATATACTAACAAACTTGCCAATTTGTAGCAAAGACAAACTTATCAACGGCCTCGAATTGTCCCTCTTTTCATGAAACCATCATAGCGTTTCATGAGTAGATGGGACTCTACTTGTTTCATTGTATCTAATACTACACCAACAAGGATGAGCAATGCAGTTCCACCGAAGAAATAGCTGATAGTTTGTGGGACTCCCAAAAATCTACCAATTATTGTCGGCAGAATCGCCAGTAGGGCCAAAAAGATGGCTCCTAGTAGAGTAATACGATTCATTGTACTTTCTAAATAATCTTGTGTGGGCTTACCTTGACGGATGCCAGGGATAAACGCACCATTCTTCTTCATATCAGAAGCAATCTGATCAGGACGAAATTGCGTTGCTGTCCAAAAGTATGTGAAGAAGATAATCAATAACACATACATCATCAAATGTGGGATGCTTCCTGGTGACAACCATACAGCAACTTCACCAAGCCAGTTACCACGGCCAACGAAGGTGCTTAAGGTTGCAGGGAACATCAACAGCGATGAAGCAAAGATCACAGGAACAACACCAGCATAGTTAACTTTTAGTGGCAGATATGATGTGCCCCCTTGCGTCTCACGTCGCCCTACAACGCGTCTTGCATATTGCAGAGGAATACGTCGATGGCCTTGAATAATCAATATCGTTGCTATGGTCACTGCCACGAAGACACTTGCCAGCACGACAATCGAAGAGAAAGTCATTTGGCCAGGTTCTTGCGAGTCAAGATTGAGCTGTTGAAAGATCATTCCGAAGGCTGTAGGTAACTGCGAAAGGATACCGATGGTGATGATTAGACTCATCCCATTTCCGATGCCTTTGTCAGTAATTTGCTCGCCGATCCACATTAAAAATACAGTACCAGTGGTCATTGTACAAATGGTGATCAGATAAAACAGCCAAGGAAAACCGAAGGCTTGAATATCGAGAAGCTCACCAGCCACGATACCAGGGCGCGATAAATTCATTTGCAGTGCATATTTAGCAAATAATGCTGACTGAACGAAAGATAGGATCACAGTGAGCAAACGTGTCATTTTATTGACTTTGCGCTTACCTTGCTCGCTATTTTCTTTGATTTCGCGTTGGAGCGATGGCCATAGCGCTACTAATAGCTGCATGATGATAGAAGCTGAGATATATGGTACGACACCTAGCGCAATGACTGTCATCTGAGAAAATGCACCGCCGGAGAAAATATCAACCATTTGAAATAGGTTTTGTCCCCCGCCTGTGGCATGTCTAAAAAAACTGACAGCGATCTCTCCATTGATACCGGGCACTGGAATGAATCCGCCTACGCGGCACACAGCCAACATAAGCAAGGTGAACAGGATTCTCGATCTCAGCTCTGGAACTTGTGCGATTCGTTGGATTTCTTGAAGCATTGACCTTACTCTGTGGTTTAAGCAGTGGTTATGTGATTAGCGCGAATAGGTTCTTCAGGTAAGCGTACCTGTATTACGATATTGATCATAATAAAGAACGCTTACTCGGTTTGTCCGGTCAAGCGAAATTTAATTTTCGCTTTATTCAATTTGTCTTTAGCACTTTCGGAAAATGCATCAGCTTCGATAGTGACTTTTTTGGTGAGTTCACCGTTGCCAAGCACTTTTAAACGAATATTACGACCTTTGATAAATCCTTGATGGGTCAATGTTTCGACGTTAACAACATCGCCGTCATTGAACATTTCATTGATTTGATCGAGGTTTACAGGTTCGTATGCTGTACGGAAGCGCGCATTGCTAAAGCCACGATAAGGCATTTTCATGAACATTCTGAACTGTCCACCTTCATAGGTGTATCGTCTTTTGTAGCCAGAACGAGAACCTGCACCTTTTTCGCCACGCCCGCACGTCTTACCTAAGCCTGAGCCTAGTCCGCGACCGACACGTTTAACGCTTTTGCGTTCTTTCGTGGTATTTCTAAGATTTCCTAGCGTTAGCATTAGATACCTCTTGTCTGTTTAATCTTCTCGCGACTACGGAGCATTGACAACGCTTTGAAGGTCGCTTTAACTTGGTTAATAGGATTGGCGGAGCCATAACTCTTTGCCATAACATCCTTGATCCCTGCCATTTCTAGCACGGCACGTACTTTAGAGCCTGCAATAACACCTGCGCCGTCAGGAGCTGGCTTTAGTAATAAGCTAGCACCATCCCATTCAGCAATCACTTCGTGTGGGATTGTATTCCCTTCTTTAGGATAAGCAATCATATGCTTACGAGCGGCTTCTCCACCTTTGCGAATGGCATCTGTAAGTTCGTTTGCTTTAGCAAAGCCAAAGCCTATGCGGCCTTTGCCATCGCCACAAAGTATTAGAGCGGAAAAGCTGAATTTGCGACCACCTTTAACAACTTTGGAGCAGCGGTTGATGTGAAGGACTTTTTCGGTCGTTTCACTATTAGCTTTTTCTTTTTTTGAGTCGTGACTTTTAGACATTCATTACCTATATTTTTCAGCAGCTCGAGGCGGCTGGCGACTTTAAAATTGTAATCCTGCGGCACGCGCGCCATCAGCTAACGCAGCTAAGATGCCATGATATTTAAAAGGTCCGCGGTCGAAGACGACGACGCTCACATTATGTTTTTTAGCAATTTCAGCGATTTTCTCACCGAGCTTAGTAGCGGATGCTTTGTTTTTTCTTGCGAAATCAGTATCGCGAAATTCTTTAGCAAAAGTCGCTGTGGAGCCCAATGTAACACCGGCTTCATCATCAATTAGTTGCACATGGATGTGCTTATTAGTTTTGATGACTGAAAGCCTTGGCTTTTCACTGGTACCACGCAATTTTTTGCGAATACGGAATGCGCGCTTTTGTCTTGTTTCTTGCTTATAACTTGAATTGCTTTTCATAAAATCCCTATAGATCTTGTCAGAGTCTAGGCTTAAGGCATCTGTTTATTCACAGTATGCCTAATGCGCTAACATCCATTATTTTTTCGCAGCAGCTTTACCAGCCTTTTTGCGTACATACTCACCTACATAGCGAATCCCTTTACCTTGATAAGGTTCAGGCGGTTTATTTGCACGTACTTCAGCCGCAAATTGGCCCACTCGCTGTTTATCTGCACCAGTGATACTTATTTGAGTATTTTTTTCTACCTTAACTTGTATCCCTTCAGGAATGTCGAGCTTAGTTGGGTGGGACCGACCTATTTGTAAATCTAGTAGATGCCCCTGAACTGCTGCACGATAACCCACGCCAATCATTTCCAATTTCTTTTCGAAACCTTGGCTTGCCCCTTGGATCATGTTATTGATCAATGAGCGATACAGACCATGGAAATTGCCTTGATCTTGATGTTCTTCATGAAGCTCAACACGGATTTCATCGCTTTCAATGTGCAATTTAATTGCAGGCATAAGCGCTTGTCGTATTGTGCCTTTCGGGCCCTTTACGATAATTTCATGATCAACGATTTTAGCTTCAGTCCCCTTTGGAACCGGAATTGGTAGCTTACCTTTACGAGACATGTCAACATTGCTCCTTTATCGGACTAAATATAAACGCATTATTTGCGTAGTTAATTTTTTACCACACTAAGCAGAGGAGTTCACCACCAACTTTATTAGTCATGGCTTCAAAACCAGCCATCACACCTTTTGAAGTCGAAATGATCGACACGCCGAGCCCACCATAGAAACGTGGGATGTCTTGGTGTCCAACATAACGTCTTAATCCAGGCTTAGAGACGCGTTTTAGACCTTGTATTACAGGTTGACGTCCGTCGGTATATTTCAAAAATATTCTCATCGTGCCGCGCTGCTTATTGTCGTGTTTGACTAGATAGCTTTCGACAAAACCTTGAGCTTTTAAAATGTCAGCAATATTTTGCTTCATTTTGCTCCAAGGCATATCGACGTAGCGATGCTGAGCTTTTGTGGCATTACGAATCCTTGTAAGGAAATCGGCGATAGGATCGCTAATGGCTGCCATAGGTTGTACTCCTTATTAAGCTGCTACCGTAATCGGTAAATTTTTAAATGGTAGACCGAGCAATCTTAGTAGCTCTACACACTGTTCATCATTTTGCGCTGATGTCACAAAGGTGATATGCATCCCCTGCGTCTTCTTAACATTATCAATGTTGACGTCTGGAAATACCTGTTGGTCTTCAATACCTAGCGAATAGTTACCACGTCCGTCGCACTTGCTTGGGAAGCCTCTAAAGTCGCGAATACGTGGGCAAGCAAGATTGAAAAACCGGTCCATAAATTCGTACATTCTTATGCCGCGCAGAGTGACTTTAATCCCAATAGGTTGTCCTTCACGCAGTTTAAAGTTCGAAATAGCTTTCTTAGCCTTAGTGATCACAGGTTTTTGTCCGGAGAGTTGTGTTAACTCGCTGACGCAATCCTGGATAGCATTTTTATCTTTAGAAGGTTCTGCAATCCCCATATTGATCACGACTTTGGTCACTTGTGGGATCATCATAGGATTGGTGAACTGGAACTTTTTATTAAGTTCTGTTTTCACTTCTTCTAGATAGCGTTTCTTTAACCTAGACATTTGCTTAACCCGTTTACGTTATGATTTTTTTACAGAGCGGTGTAGAACTTCACGGCCATCATGGCGATAAACGAGCTCACGCTCACCGTTTTTTGTCTCACGCACTTTCAATTTTACTGGTTTGCCTTCCGCGGAACAGACTTTAAGATTCGAAATATGTATCGGCTTTTCGAGTTCGATAATGCCACCGCGTTGGTTTTCCTGTGAAGGTTTAACGTGCTTTTTGCGTACGTTAAGACCTTGAACAATCGCTTTTTCACCGCTGCATGATAAGACAGTGCCTGTTTGGCCCCGGTCATTGCCTGAAATAGCGATGACTTTATCACCTTTGCGAATTTTTTTACTTTTACTAGGTATTTTATCCATAATATGCCTCGGGATGTTAAATCACTTCAGGGGCCAAAGAGGCGATTTTTAGGAACTCACGATCCCGCACTTCGCGAGCCACAGGTCCAAAAATACGCGTGCCACGTGGGTTGTTTTTATCGTCAATCAACACACAGCTATTAGTATCAAAGCGGATTTTTGTTCCATCAGGGCGTCTGATATAATGCTTTGTTCTAACGATGACGGCTTTGACGACATCACCCTTTTTAACGCTGCCTTCAGGATCGGCTTCTTGTACGGAACATACGATGATGTCACCTACATAAGCATAGCGGCGCTTTGATCCTCCGAGCACCTTAAAACACTTCACCCGCTTGGCACCTGAATTATCAGCGACCTTAAGCTTGGTTTCTTGCTGAATCATAACTTCGTAACTCCGATTTATTCGCTTTTGTCATTTGTTTGATGCATCGTGAGGCATTTGGCAAGTGTAAGAAAATACATTAATTGCTATATTTTATCAACACTTAAAATGTCTTTGTTTTAGGCACCAGCAAATTCATTTAAACTCATTTAGGCAACTACGCGCCAGCGCTTCAATTTGGACAGTGGGCGTGTTTCTTCAACTACTACGACATCGCCGATTTTAACGTCTTTGTCTTCATTGTGCGCATATATTTTTTTGGCTCGTGTAATCACTTTGCCATATTGTGGATGTAAAAACGTACGCTCTAATTTGACGACAACAGTTTTGTCCATCTTGTTAGAAACTACAACGCCTTTTTGCGTTTTACGCTTTGTAACTCTTGCTTGTTGCTCCATGAAAAAAACCTCTAGCTATATTAGGAACCGACGGATTGCTTTTCATGTATAATCGTGAGCAATCGCGCTTTTTCTTTCTTCTTTAGTCGCAGCAAATGTGGCTTTTCAAGCTTCTTTGCGCGCTTCATTTCGTTAACAAGATTATACAGTTCTTTGTTAACTTCAACGACTGCTGCCTCGAGTTCTACTACAGCTAAATCTCTAAGGTTGCTTGCCTTTGTCATCTATATACCTCAAACCTGTTCTACACGTTCAACGAAGCGTGTTTTTAACCCCAGTTTAGCAGCTGCACGACGCAGTGCGTTCTGAGCTAATTCTCTTGGGACGTTACCCACTTCAAATAGCACTCTACCGGGGCGAACGACAGCAACCCAGTGATCCACAGCGCCTTTACCTTTACCCATACGGACTTCGGCAGGCTTTTTTGTTACAGGCTTATCTGGAAATATTCTGATCCAGACTTTACCACGGCGTTGAAAGTAGCGGTTAATGGCTACACGACAAGCTTCAATTTGTTGGTTGGTAATCCAGCCGCGTTCGAGAACTTGCATTCCGAATTCGCCGAAGTGCACAAAATGGGCACCTTTTGATATACCAGCACATTGACCTTTTTGCACCTTACGGTGCTTTGTTCTTTTTGGCATTAAAGGCATGGCTTATGCAACCTCCTTCTTTGTGGCTGTATCTTCACCGCGGAAGATCCAAACTTTTACACCGATGCTTCCATATGTTGTTTCTGCACGTCCCATGGCGAAGTCGATATCAGCACGGATTGTGTGTAGTGGGGTACTCCCCTCTTTATACCACTCGGTACGAGCAATTTCGGCTCCACCAATACGGCCTGAAACTTGCACTTTGACTCCTAAAGCACCAGCATCCATCGCTGATTGCATCGCCTTTTTCATCGCGCGGCGGAATGGAATGCGGCGTTCAAGTTGCTTAGCGATCCCGTCAGCAACAATTTTAGCATCTAAATCCGGACGTTTGATTTCTTCTACTTCGATCCAAACTTCTTTGCCAGTGAGTGCAAAAAGTTCAGCTTTTAGAACGTCGATTTCAGCGCCTTTTTTACCGATAACCAAACCTGGTCTTGAAGTGCAAATAGTGACTTCAATTTTTTCGCTCATACGGCGAATTTTGATCTGCGACGTACCTTGGCAAGCTGGCTTTTTCAAAAGGTACTGTCTAAGCTTAAAATCTTCGATTAAGAATTTTCCGAATTCTTGCTTATTAGCGTACCACTTAGAGCGCCAATCCTTGTTGCGGATGAGGCGGAAGCTGATTGGATTTGCTTTTTGTCCCATTGAATTACTCCTTATCCGTACTTACAACGACAGTAAAGTGGCTTGTTCTCTTTAAAATAGCATGTCGGCCGCCACGGTTTTTCGGCTTAGCACGTTTGAAGACGGGGCCTCCGTCAACACGCACTTCACATACAATTAAATCTTCTCTACGAACATTAAGTTGCGTTTCGGCATTAGCGACAGCGCTATCTAATGTTTTTTTCAGCAGACGCCCCCCTTTAAGGCTGGAGAACAACAGTTGAGACGTTGCATGCGGTACACTACGCCCACGGATCAATCCGGCAGCTAATCTAGCTTTACGAGGACTGATTCTAATATATTTACTTATAGCAAATGCTTTATTCATTTAGGGCGTCTCCTACTTCTTAATTGGGTGGCCTTTGAATGTACGTGTCGGTGAAAATTCTCCTAGGCGGTGACCTACCATATTTTCAGTAACAAACACATTCAGAAATTTGTGACCATTATGCACTTCAAATGTATGCCCAATCATTTCGGGAATAATCATCGAACGGCGCGACCATGTTTTGATCGGCTTCTTTGTCGATTGTGTATTTTGACCTTCGACTTTTTTTAGAAGATGATGGTCTACAAAGGGTCCTTTTTTTAACGATCTTGCCATAACCTACTTCTTCCTTCGATCTTTGACGATAAACTTATTGGACTTATTGAGTGATCTTGTTCGAAGGCCGCGTGTGTACAGAGCCCAAGGTGTTTGAGGGATATTACCCTTATGTTTACCTTCACCACCACCGTGTGGGTGGTCGACTGGGTTCATCGCAGTACCGCGAACAGTTGGACGGATACCTTTCCAGCGCTTACGGCCGGCTTTGCCTTCGCTACGAAGATTGTGCTCAAGATTCGATACTGTACCGAAAGTAGCACGGCAATCTTCGTTGATCATACGCATTTCACCAGATGGCATACGCAATGTAGCATAACCACCGCTACGTGCCATTAGCTGTGCAGACATACCAGCTGAGCGAATAAGCTTACCCCCTTTTCCAGGGATCATCTCTACGTTGCAGATAGTTGAGCCGAGTGGCATGTGTTTTAGTCTCATGCAGCAACCAACGCTAAACGGTGGCTGTTCACTTGTCTGAACAACATCACCTTGCTTGAGGCCATGTGGTGCTAAAATATAACGTTTTTCCCCATCTGCGTAGTTAAGAAGAGCAATATATGCAGAGCGGTTTGGATCATATTCAATGGAAGCAACACGGGCTGGGATATTTTCTTTATCGCGTTTGAAGTCGATAATACGATAGTGACGTTTGTGTCCCCCACCCTTATGTCGGCAGGTAATATGGCCATTATTGTTTCTACCATTTGTGCGCTTCTTAGGCAGCAATAGCGATTTTGTTGGTTTCACTGTAGCACGTGAACCTTCGCTTGCGCGTGTCAATGTCTCATTCATCGGTAGTATGAGCTGCCGTGTACCGGGAGTGATGGGACGATATTTTTTTAACATTTGCTTTCAGCCTTTCTTTTAAAAGGAGACCTTATTCAGGGCTCCACACATTAACCGTTAGAGAGTCTCTATGCTATCGCCTTTGTCTAGTGTGACAATGGCTTTTTTAAAGGATTTTTTCATACCGAGGCGACCACGAACGCGTCTAGCCTTGGCTTTGACGTTAATGGTATTAACGTCCATAACTTTGATTTTCTTATCGCGATAGATTTCTTCTACTGCCCAGGCGATTTCTTGTTTATTTGCCGATGGATCTACGATGAAGACATACTTTGGCGATTCGCAGCGCGCCAGTGAGGGGTTTGAAGTGGCGTTTTTAAGCCCTTCAAGCACCTGTGATTTCTCTGTCACATGCTGATGTTTGACAATTTGATATGGATCTTTTTTCATATTTTTTCCTTAAGCTTTTAAGCAGGTATCATCAGACCTTGCTTTTTCAGCATAGCCATTCATTAAGTTCTTGTAGCGCAGATTCGGTGAGCACAATTTCATGTGCTACTAACAAGTCGTAGCCGTTAATATTTTTTGCCAAACTGAATTCAGTTTTTGGCAGATTGCGCATGCTTTTTGCAAAGTTATCATGTTTATCGCATTGAACACTAACTAGTCTTTTTTCTTCGCCATGTTCTACTTCTGCGTAGTTGCCTTCGCCTAGAAATAGAATTCTGCCTTTGACTTCACGCGCTTTTACAAAGTTTGCTAGCGCTTTTGTCTGAGGAGCATCCATTTCAGTTGAATCGATAAGATGCACTTTGTTGTTCCGAAGTTTCTCGCCAATCAGAAAGCGAATAGCTGCTTTGCGTTCTTTTTTGTTGATGCGCACATGTTGGTCAAATTTAGGCTTTGGTCCGAACACGCGTCCACCACCTTTATATTGAGGTGCTGACAACATCCCTTGACGAGAACGACCACCACCTTTTTGCGGGTGAGGTTTCTTTGTTGTATGGTTGACTTCAGAACGCCCTTTTGTGTTTGCTGACCACTGTCTTGCATTTTCTCTAAGAGCGATGATATAATCTTTTACCATTTGCCCATTGGCTTCGGCGTTAACAAGTGCGTCATCGATTTGCACTTGTCCTACTTCGCGTCCTTCCAAATTGTACTTTTTCAGCGTAGCCACAGTTAACTCCATCTTAAGGTGTTTTAAACACCTTTTCTTTTAATAATTCTATTGCCGCTTATTTCTTTTTGCTTTTCGTTTTCTTTACTGCAGGAGAAAGATAAACTAATCCGCCACGTGGGCCTGGCACTTGTCCTTCGACTAAAATGACATTGTCTTCTGGACGTACAGCCACAACTCTAACGTTTTGCACTGTTATATTGTCATAACCCATATGACTTGCGCGTGGTCCGCCTGGCAAGCAGCGGCCTGGTGTGCTGCGCTGTCCTGTAGAACCAGCTTTACGGTGGAAGCCACTGGAACCGTGCGATGCAGGACCACCAGCAAAATTGTGCAACTTCATTACACCTTGGTAGCCTTTACCTTTTGAGATCGCGCTGGCGTCTAGGTAGGCAATTTCGGCGAATTCTGCGACGGTCAATTCCTGACCGAGAGTGTAACCACTGACTTCATCTAGGCGTGATTCGGTAGCATAGCGACGAGGTTCTATTCCAGCTTTAGAATAGTGACCACGCACTGCTTTTGAAGATCTTTTTGCGATGGTACGTGGATCTTTTACGACGATTTTTTCAAAGCCCAGCTGAATTGCGTTATAGCCATCAGTTTCTTTTGTTTTGACTTGTGTCACTACATTTGGCTCAGCTTCGATGACTGTACATACGATAACATCACCTTTGTCATCGAAATACTGCATCATCCCACGCTTCTTACCCATTAGTCTAAGCGCCATATACTCTTCCTTAAGTCAATATTTTACCGTCTGTTGGCGGCGTTATTTTATTAATCTGCAAGTACTTTACGTGAATTGATCCTTGTCTTCAAGTGTTAAGTTACGCACGAGATGCGTTCTTCACAGTGTCAACAAGGGAATTCTGCTTCAAAACCCTAGATTCTGATAGCATGAAAAAAGAAGATTAGCAAACCAGCTCATTTTTTCACAACATAATTTTCAGCATTTATCAAATCAAGTCTTATATCATCTTCCACAATGCTTTGTGGACCATCCTGCCTTTCTGCTATTTTTTGTTGGGGATGTCGATGATTTCATCGGCTTTCAACTTGCGTTTCTTGCGCAATCCTTGCGTGTTGGCATTTTCGCTAAAAATCGGTAGCGCTAGCAGTTCCTCCATACGCGAGCCTTTGGGAACACGGAGGGGTCCGGGTGTTTTGACGGCGCCTTGCAAATGCACCGTGATCATGCTTCGTTCTGGAATATTAACCACCCTCCCCTGCTTCACCAGGCGCTCCATGCTCAAGCGGCGCAGGTCGGCCTCGGGTTGCACGTGGACGATAGCTAGCAGTTCTTGCATGGTCACTTCAGAAGGCAGACGATACATTCCAGGATAAGCCACAGCGCCTTTTACAAGGATTTCTACCCCTTTATTGTACGCAGTGAAGTTTGGTTTTGTGTGGGCGTTGCCTTTGGCCGAGATGATGGCCAGGGTGCCAATGATCCCGATGAGCAGGGCCACGGCTAGCCATTCATGGACTTTTAGGTGGGCAGTTTTTTGATTCACGTAACGATCATAGAATTAATAGGATTTCGTCGGTTAGTGATTGGAACGATATCAAAGAGCTCAAAATTTTACAAACGAATGTCCAAAAGTGCGCGTTTGCGGGCAAGGGCGCGGGTTTGTTTAGCGAGATCTTGCTACCATAGGAAAAAGGGAATGTTTTATTAATAACACCTGCTAACTCATATGAGATATACACCATTGCCAAAGCGCCAATAAGTGCAATGAGGTATTTTGTTTTAACATAATCGCATCGCTCATCGTCCGTATTAAGAGTTGGATTGCTGTAATTCCAGCACAACTTGAATATATTTTTCATCTTCGCGAAGTACCCCTGTAGGTTTATATATTGAAGGGCGCACTACAACATGTTGTTAAGAAATAGTATGTTTAAAGAAACACCCTGTAATCGACCCCCAAAATTTTAGCCAGCCTATGAGCCATATTTTTTCCAATAGGGCGCTTTCCATGTTCCATTTCCGAAATGTGGTGAGGCTTTACTCCGATCTGATCAGCAAGGGCTTTTTGAGTTAGGCCAGCTTTATGCCGCACCCCTTTAAGCATAAGACCGATCTCGGAAAACATCTCGATACCCTCTTGAAAGGCTTCCCTCCAAGAGACACTCTTTTCCTCCTCAGCTTGCCTAGAAATCATGTAAGAAGTTTCCTTAATAAAGATAAAATCAAGCGAATCTTGATTGAGGGCAGCTCAGGAATTCCGGCCAAAAAACCGCACTTTTGGATTTATTTCTTGTCCCTGGCGATTTGCAGTTGAATGATTCTGCCCTTCAATGCAGCCAACTGTGTTTTAGCTTCTGGATGCATAGCATATTTCTCTGCCTGCCGATAGACTCTCGTAGTGAAATCTCTAAAGCTAAACCAATTTTGAGCTTCCATGCCCTTTGCTTCACTTTCATATTCTTTAATATAATTGCTAAGGCTATCCACCTTGACAAACTGCTGCCAATGATCAAACTGCTCGTAGGCAAGACGATTGCCTTCTGCCGAAGTTTTCTCCATATGTTGAAGCGCCATGATTCCATACACTGCTGTTTCAAGGCTCTCCCAGCTACAGTTACCCACCTCTTGTATTTCGCTGTCATGGTGGAGCCCTTCCAGTCTGCGACATAGCGGGGTGGTGTCGTCGGCTTGAAGCTTTACCAGCAATGGCCCTGGTTTTCGTTCTCGAAATAAAAATGAGCCGTGACCAACTAAGTTGTTAAAGCCATCAATTCTTTCACTTTCATCATGAAGGTTCATCAACGCGTGCAACACCCCTTCATCGAGCTGTGTTGGATTTATGGTATAAGCTTCGATGGGTTTACGTGTTCCTACTCCTTTATTGCAAATGAGCATGGTTGCTCCCTGAAAGACGATAGTAATTTCATGCCACATATATCCCGTACTAACAATAATGGGCTTTCCTTCTTTAAAGTCTTGCAAAAGCAGTTTAGCTGATTGTCTGGGGTCTGCGACCTTTATAAGGGCCTCAACAATCGTTTGACGTTGCTTTACAGGAAGAATATCAGGATTCAATTCGCCAAATCGCTGCAGAGTATCTACCATATAAGGGGCATTCATATACGTATAGAAACCCGCAAGCTGAACTTCTTGGTTATCGATGACTGTTTTTCCACCAATCTCCCAACTGTGTGAGAGATATTTAGCACGCATAAATTTATCAAAAGTAGAAGACTTTCCAAAGTGCTCGCCGCAGGTAGCTAGATGATCGACACAGGAGGTGGCGGAAAAATCAAAGTGAGCATCTAGATCTACTAGGGCTTGCAGGGTATCTAACCTTCCTTCTACAGCAGTCCAGGAGAGTGGTTTTGTTTGCTGTTTATCTTTTAAACTCAAAAGTGGCTTGTAACTATTATCTTGGTATACCAATAGAGCGATGAGTTCGGCTAAATCCATAAACTCTTGATTATACTGTGGGTCAGAAGCATTTTTTAACTTAACTTGCTCTTGCCATAGGTCTACGCGCTGCGCATCAAGCTTAAACTTTTCTAACACCTTTACCACTTTAGGCAGGGAGGCAATCCACAACGGAATAGGTTTCAGTGGCGATGAAAAAGTTTCTATAGAAGAGCTATTCAGCGCTGAGAGGTTGGGTAGTGGATGCCTGGCGATATTCCAGTCATAGGGCGTTGAGACTAAAGTGTTGCAAGATGTACTTTTGCTAGCGTAGAGGAGATATGTGGCTATGGCCAAGCCCGCTAACTTTGTGACTTTTGCTAAATTATGAATCGTGCATTTGGAGGAGAAACTACGCCATGCTCTCCCGAAACATGATGTGTTTGGTTTTTGCTGTGGCGAGCTAGTAGCCCCTGGAGCCTGCACACTTTCACGGGATAGATGGATATTCAAAAAGCGTCCCCTTTTAAAATTAATCAAAAACTATAAATTTTAATTTTACCAAAAGATTATATTTTAATCAACCGTATTAACTGGATTTAATTAAACAAATCTTACAAAGACAAATAAAACACAATTTACAAAGCAACTTGTGATTAAAGTTTATTCACAATAAGATTGATGGCAATAACCCGCATGATGTGATGGAGGCCCAAATAGCAGTTACGCCGCAGCAAGTCCACCTTGTCATTTAATTGCATCAATAGATGTTTTTCCGAATTTCTCGAAGATTTTGAACGCGAAGAGCGCGAGGCAAGCGAAGACAACGCGAAGAAAGCTTTATTATAAATAAATTCACTACAAGAAAAAACGTCATGTTTTGCCCTTAGCGGTGCGGGAACAATTGGACAGGGGCGAATTGAGACGATTGCAAAAGTAAAATGGGGCTCTAGAACCGAATCCGCCGTTAAAAAAGAATTGTTTTTGGTAATGATTAGGCGATTTCCGATATTCAATAGCAAGTGTGTTCAAGCCAGCACCGCTCAGGGCGTTGTCCTGAATCTTGATGCGCTCAGTGATTTACCCCTGAAAGGGGTAACGGCTTGTAGCCCAGGGTGAGCGACAGCGTAACCCTGGGTATATAAGAATACAATATTGCACCCCAGAAAGGGGTGCGGGCCATTTTGGTCGGCAACGCACCTAGCATGCCCGTACCCCTTTCTGGGGTACAATATCAAATTTTAATCTCCCAGGGTTGCGCTGTCGCTTACCCTGGGCTATAAGCCGTTACCCCTTTCAGGGGTAAAGCACCGGGTGTATCAAGTCTCAGGATTTAGCTTAATCTAAATATTCAAAAAATATTTAACCACTTATACAATCGTCTCAACTCGTCCATGTCCAATTAATTTACATATTACGTTGGATTGAGGTCTGGCAACTTTTCCTTTTTGTCTTTAGCAGGAACTGGAGGTGGTGCTTGCAGCGTTTTTGGAGGCGGTGACACCGCTTTCACTACCTTTGGTGCTTCTGTCAGCCTACCAATTTTTTTCTGCAGGACAATGATCCACACGATAGCTCCCACTAGCGCTGCAGCTAGGATTCCCACTAAAGTATATAAGAATGGATCGCGTTGAACTAAATTCGTCTCTTGCTTTAACGCGTTTTGAGAAGACATTTCACTCTCAGCAACCGCAACATCGCTCACTGAAGCTGTGGGCACTTGAATATCTACCGTTCTTGCAGGAATTTTAGCAATTGCTTGCTCCTTCTTGTTCACATCCCACCATGTGAGTGTCACTTCGGGCAACGTATGAAGGCCTGGTTGCTGTGGGATAAGCGTGTATTGTTCATCGCGGAAACTGCGGATCGTCTGCTCGTGGATGTCTTGGCCCGTTTCGGGCTTATCGGCATAGATTTTGAAATGAGGATCCTTTTGCAGTTGCTCATTTAGACTTGGCAGCTGACTGGACATCGCCCCTTCGGCGACTATTTTAAAACCGCGACTGATCGGTTCTCCCACTTGTAGGGTTTGAGCTTCATCCCAAGATTCGTCCAGCACTATCGATTTTGCCGGCAGCCAGTACCCATCATGTGCAGGTGGGGGTTGGACGTCCAAAATCAGCTCGTTGGTGACATAAGTAAAGGGCTTTAGCGCAGCAAACCCCTGGAACATCATAAATGGGTCGAGATCATCCATACGTGAGCTTCGGCTAGGCTTTTGTTGCACGGGTATTTCACCGTGCACAATGAGCTGCGGAATTTTCAATTCCCCTGTTTTGAGTGGCGTCAGTAGAAATTCCACATCGATCACCTCGACACGCACTCCATCTATAATTTTTTGCGAGACCTTAGGTTCCCCTACTTGCTCAAGAATCGCATCATCAATAGTAAAAGGGTTGATGCGCACATTGATCAAATTTCGTTTTGAGGTGAGGCACAGTGAAAGAAAGAGCGGTTCGTTTTTATAGGGTTTCGTCGTGCTTACACCAGCTGTGAAGGTGACTTCATTGGCCTCAGAGGCATTAGGATTGGTAGAATCGGCCTTTGTGACACTGATCTTAATGGGATTGCTTGTTAGTGCCCCTTGGGATGTATTCATAACAATGGCAGGGATGGTAGCCTCTCCTTCTTTTAGCGGAGAGAGAGAAATCTTCCATATCAAGCTTGAAGACATCTGCCCATTCACCACCCGTGTGCTATACGATTGCTGCTGAGAAACCACCGTAAAGGACTTTTTAAGCGCTTCGAGAGGAGGAGCTTCATTGGTGGAAGCATCCTTTAGCGTAAGCTGCAAGGTAAAACGATCCCCCATATGGATTTGATTGGTATCAACACTAGCAGTGAACTCGCCACCAAAAATGCATAGGGGCATAAGCATCAAAAATAAAACAACTCTTACCATGGGTCAATCCCCTCCGCCGTGCCACTCTTCTTTGATTCGATATAAAATTTGTTTTTCATAAACTTTTTAGGGTCGCTCTCAATGCGGTTTAGTAACAGATCGGCATCGTGATCTTTTTGCGTTTTGGCCATTTCACCCTGCTTAGCCACATCGTGAGCGTCTTCTTTTTTCCCTTCATCATTTGCCTTTGGCTGGGCTTGGGCAGGAGCGGAGCTTGAATCGTTGGTCTGCTGCTCTTTCTTCTGATCTTGTTTTGCTTGCTCATTTTGCTGCGGCGCATCTTGAGACTTATCCTGCTGAGGGTCTGAGTCACTCGGATTTTTTTTATTTGTTTCCTCGCGTGGCCTATCTTGCTTTTGTTGCTGCTCAGAATTTTCCGAACCTTTCGACTGTTGCTTGTTTGATTCCTCGCTTTGTCCATCTTGCTTTTTTTGCTGCTCTGACTTATCCGAACCACTCGATTGTTGCTTGTTTTCCGGCTGCTGTCCTGAACTGTCTTTTGAGTTTTGTTGATCAGAATTTTCAGATTGCTCGTCCCCTTGGGATTGTTGTTGGTCGTTTTGCTGCTGTTGATCACGCATTTTCTTCAGCAGTTCGAGATTTTCCTTGGCACGCGCGTGGTCTGGTTGTTGCTCGAGCACCTCCTCGTAAGCGGTGATAGCGTCGTCGATTTTTTGCTGTTGTGCCAGAGTGTTCCCTAAGTTGTACATAGCATGTGTCGCCATCTCGGGACGGGTACTTTGGCGGAAAAAATTCTCAGCTTCGGCGTAATTACCGGCCTTATAATAGGCGACTCCTTTGCGATAGGGGTCTTGAAATATTTGACCAGCTGTTTCAAAATCGCCTCGCTCTAAGGCATCCTTACCCAACTGCTCGTTATTTTTAAAATAGTCCGCAGCGGCAGCTTCCAGACTATAAGTTGGAAAGCTAAAAAGCAACAGCCATGCAAAAACGTACCCCCTTCTAAACCACCATAAGAGAAAGGGCAGGACTGGTAAAATAAACAAATAAAAGTGTTCTTCCCAAACACGATTCTTCTTACCCAATGCCATTTGCGCTTCGGCGCGTTTTTCAAGATCGTTTAAAATATGTTCTTCACTGCGCGTCGTATAATCCAGAGCTAGGTCACGACCTTTACCCACAGTACTAATCTCTTTAAGTCTCTCTTTTTCGAGCTTCGAGATCATGAGATTTCCGTTTTTCTTGAGCACGTTGCCTGCATGATCTTGGACTGGCCCCCCTTCTGCCGTGCCCATGCCCATGGTGTGGATAAGGATGCCTTGAGACCCAATTTTTTTAGCCGTAATCAAGGCGCTAGCATCTTCAAAACCCCCATCACTAATCACTAGAATGGCTTTGTTAGTGCCAGCTTCTGCAGCCAGCATGCTAGAAGCCATCTCAAGGGCTGGAGCTAAGCGACTGCCTTTAACATACACAAGATCGGTATCCAAAGTGGGAAGGAGATGGCGGATCGACTCTTTATCATCAGTGATGGGGGTGATGATATGCGGATCGGCAGCAAAGGCGATAAGTCCCACCTTCACTCCTCGGGAAAGATTGAGTAGATCCTCGATCTTTTGCTTTGCACGCACCAAGCGTGTAGGCTTGATATCAGCCACATTCATCGATTCAGACAGATCTAGCAATATCACCAGATTTTGATCTTTAGAGAAAGTATCCATTTCACGGAAATTCCATCTAGGACCCGCTAGTGCTAGCGTCAATAGCGCCCACACCACGCTCCACCACAGCAAAGGCTTCCACACAGATTTGGTAGTAGACTTATTGATCAATAAGTAAGGGAGAAGGTGGCTATCAATGAACTGTTCCAATTTGGGACGTGAAACCGATGTTTTAAAAAAGATCAGGTAAAGGGCCCAAACGACGGGAATGGCAATGGCAGCCAGCAAAAAATAGGGATGTGCAAAATGGATCTGACTATAGTCCACAGGAACTTCTCCGTAACAGTTGAGAGAGGGAAAGTGCGAGCAAAAGGAACATCGCAACGCCCAAAGGATAGTAGTAATAAGGTTCCCGCATAAAGAAAATCGTTTGGTTAGCTTCAGTTTTTTCTAGTTGATCGATTTTATCATAGATCTTCTGGAGAGCCTTCTGATCGGTAGCGCGGAAAAACTCACCACCAGTGGTATCTGCAATTTCTTTCAACAGCTCTTCATCGATCGGCATTTGTGCCATGCTATACCCTCCAAGTTGATTGGGAAAGGGTACCGCTCCATTTTTACCTATGCCAATGGTGTAGATGCGGATGCCATATTCTTTAGCCAGTTTAGCTGCTTCCAGAGGAGGAATGCTGCTGGCATTATCTTCACCATCGGTCAAGAGGACAAGTACGCGCGAGCCTTCGGGTCTTTCGCGCAGAGTCTTCACGCTCAAACCGATCGCATCTCCAATGGCGGTAGCATTGCCAGCCATGCCTGAAACAGTATCATTCAACATTTTACTGACAGATATAGTATCAAGTGTCAGTGGAACATGCAGGTAGGCACTTTCACCAAAAGAGATCAGGCCCACGCGATCCCCTTGCCTACCGCGTACAAAGTTGCCCACCACCTCTTTCGTGACGTCGAGGCGGCTAATGACCTGGCTGTCCGTTGAGAAATCCACCGCTTGCATCGAGCCAGAGATGTCTATGGCCAGCATGAGATCGTACCCTTTATTTTTCGTATAGCGGTATTGATCGACTTTCTCTGGCTGCATCAAGGCTAGCACTATGCCTAGCCAGGCAAAAGCAAAAATCCATCCAAATAAGCGGTTGGAATGCTTTTTTGAAAAATATTCATTAGTTGAAAAGGCTTTCTTCAAGCGCTCGACTGCCGGGAAATAGATAACAGCCGGCTGGTGTTCTACCCCTTTATCTGCCAAGGGTAACACCCAGCGGATAAGCAAGGGAACAGGCAACAACAAAGCAAACCATGGCCAATGAAACTGAAACATCTACCCCACCCAATTTTTTGTTGCGTTTATGAGGTCTTTCACTTGGTTTGCCGACACCAAGTGCTTCGCCAGTGATTGCATTTCCATCCTTTCCAAAGGAGCATATGGGAGATCGATTAAAGAGATCCCATTTTTCTCCCAATCAAATTCTTTGGGATCTTGTTTTGTCAGCCATTTTAGCCAAGCATCGCCCTCCAAACCCGCACACTCTTTTCGAGCAAAGCGCTTGAGCGCAATGCGGCGCAAATATTCTGAAAGCATCACTACAGTGGCGATCGCCGTGGCATCCGAGAGATTCTTTTCAAGCTCTGCTAGCTGTTTAATGGTGGCATGTTTCCAACTGCGCCGATAGATCAACCAATTGATGACTATAAACAATAGGGCACCCAATACGATGGCACCAACGACCATCACAAGCCACCAACCAACTGCCAAAGGCCACCAACTGATAGGATCGACCCCTTCAATATCATGCAATTGTTTGAGTAACTCGTCCATCATCACACCCTTTTACCACAGCGTTTGACAATCGTGTTCAAGCCAATAAGCAAATCTCTTTGCAAGATAGATTCTGTTGTTAACTCGATCAGTGGAATTTTAAATTTCGTCGTTAGCGCATAGAGGCGTTTTCTATTTTCATTCCACAGAGTCGCATACGCCTCTCTCCCTCCACGACTATCCGTATGTACGTCAATCATCTTCTGTGTATTGACGCTAAACCTGATCGTCCCCATAGGCGGAATCACCCAATCAGCGCGATCATTGATCGCCACACAAACTACGTCACAGCGTTTGTTTAAGCGGCTCATTATGGCTTCGTATTGAAGCATTTGATCGAGATCAAGATCCATGAAGTCACTAATGAGATAGATCAAAGCACCTGTATGTGAAGCCTGCATGATATGCTGTAGGGCATCATGAATGGCATAATGGTGCTGCTCTTTGCATGGCGTGGTTAACATTTTCAACATCTGACAAAAGGAATTATGTGTCCGCTTGGGTGCGAAAAGTTGGATCCCTTCCGGCACATCGCCAAAAAGACATGCGCCTACGCTGTCATGATGCGCGAGACCTTGCCACCCTAAGAGGGCCGCCGCACGGGCGGCTTGCACTGATTTGAAGGTGTTCTTTGTACCGAAACGCATCGTCGTATTCATGTCGACACAGAGCAGAATATGGCGTTCTCGATCTTCTTTAAAGAGTTTTAAATGCGGAGCTCCCGTGCGCGCAGTAACTCTCCAATCAATATTGCGGATATCATCTCCTGGAACATATTCTCGAACGGAATCGAACTCCATCCCCTGACCACGAAATGGGGAGTGATGATTTCCAGGGACAGTGGATTTAACCGCGCGTTGTGAAGAGTGCGGCAGCTTGGATCTCCGATCTTTTAATGTCAGTAAATCATTAAAGTCCGGATAGAGCATGTGTACCTCAAGGGATAGCGACAACAGCCAATAATTTGCGGATGATCTCGTTTCGCGAAATGCCATCTGCTTCTGATTCAAACGATGGTGTTAGACGATGTCTCAATACGGGTGCTGCAACCGTCTGAATATGGCGTGGAGTGACATATTCATCTCCCCGCAACCAGGCCAGAGCCTTAGCACAACGAATCATTGCGATTGTGGCTCTTGGTGATACGCCATGTGCAATCCATTTGGCGAGCTCGCTATCGTATTGCTTAGGTGCGCGCGTGGCGGTAATTAAAGAAACCACGTAATTTTTCAAATTATCGGCAATATACATACCAGCAACAGCTTTGCGGGCCTGCAACACCTCTTCAATGGTAGTAAGCGAATGCTTAGAATGATCGTTATGCTTATTACTAGGCCTTCTTTCATCCAATTCTAGAATCAGTAACTCTTCTTCGTGGCTTGGATAATCGACCTCACAATGCATCATAAACCTATCGATCTGGGCTTCTGGTAGGTTGTAGGTGCCTTCTTGTTCGATGGGGTTTTGCGTAGCAATCACCATATAGAGCTCTGGAAGTGGATAGGTGTGGTGTCCTACGGTCACTTGCTTTTCTTCCATAGCTTCTAAAAGCGCAGATTGCACTTTTGCCGGAGCACGGTTGATCTCATCAGCTAACAAAATGTTATTAAAGATAGGCCCTTTGCGAAATAGGAAATTGCTTTTTTCATGAATATAGATTTCAGTGCCGATCAGATCAGAAGGGAGAAGATCTGGCGTGAACTGAATACGATGAAAATCCCCTTCAATGCCATCAGCAAGGGCTTTGGCTGTGCGCGTTTTGGCCAGGCCAGGCATCCCTTCTACAAGGATATGTCCATCCGCCAGCAGGCACACAAGCATATTTTCAATGAGACGATGCTGTCCAATGATGTTGCTTTGGATAGATTTAAGGAGGTTAGATAATTGGTGTTGCTGCGTTTTCTCTAGGGTTTGTGTAGCCATAATAAATTAATAATCAATCTTTAATGGTTAAAAAAATGGTCTAGAAAATTCCAAAGCCCGCATCATACTACGCAAGCGATTAGCAACGCAACTGTTTAGTAAAAAAGAGGGACGATAAGGACAATAGAGACTGTAACAATTAGGGCTATTTGATGTCTTCTCCAATGTCATATAAAACATCAGGACATAGATCTAATCCATTCGGCCAAACTAATGTTGTGCCGTCTGCTGCTACTTTCTTGAAATATTCTACGTCTTTCAAAGGTAAAAACATATTTTTTGCCTTCTGTAGTCTCGTAGTAAAGTCAACAATCTTCGCTTTTCCGTCGTTAAATACAACTTTAAGCTTGTACCCATTAAGATACTCCACCTTTTTAACTGTGTGCAACATATAACCTCTTAATGCAAAGGATTGATTCTTTTGGCTCCAGATCCTTCTTCTAAGGTCTCCCAATTTTTCATTAGGTCATCTCGATGTATTATAGCCCAAGCTGTAACTAATGCAGACTTATTTTGTGGCATCTCTCCTTGAATCATCTGCCCAGTCTCAATGCTAAATGTGGCTTTATATTCAGCATATTCCGCATGAAAATGTGGTGGATTATGTTCATCAGAAAACATCTTGATGATGATTCCATAAAATCAGCTAATTTCCGGCATGAGCTCTCCTTTACTATAGAATAGCACAAATTTATACACTTTACCAACAAAAAGTTATGCAGAATCACCCTCCACGCATTATTAACAAACGACAACAAAAAAAATCAATAAGTAATAAGCAAACCCTGAAAGATAATAACGATACTATAATTTCAACATAGAATTGACAATTAAAAATAATTATTGTATAATTTTTGTTTATTAAACACTTTAATATGGAGCTTAAATTATGTTACAAACTATACTTCATAAACCGATTCTATTGAGTAATCACATTGCGTATTGCGCTCCCATAGACGCCAAAGATGCCAAAGAAATTGAGCCAACCACGTCTCTCTTCTTACCCGCCAAGACGACATATGGTTGCCATCGCGAAACACGCTTAAAAGCAGAACAAAGTATTTGCAAAATCCAGAAAATCATCCAAACGATATTTACTCCAACAGCTTTCCTACGGGGACTCGTCACCGATAAAGAGGGTAAGTTATTTGATGAATTGTTCATATTTAATGCATGCTTTTTTGGGGTTCCTTCAGTCCTATTTGGTGCTGTATATGCTGTGACAAGAGCTGTCGAATTAATGGTCGCTAGCGTGCCTTATGCCATGCGTGAAATTAAACGCCTTCAAATTGAGAATGAACGCCCTCTGCAAAAGAACCTTCCACCTCCTTCACAATGGAAAGACCTACGCAAACTCACGCAGCCAGGCTGTTTAGAGCTCATGTGGGAAGATGGCTTACTACCTAAAGAGGTACTGGCACAAGCTTTTGAAAAACGAGCCCTTTTAGCTGCATTGCACAACGAAATGAAAAGCAGAATTGAAACGCCTAAAACTTTAAATGACTTTGAAAGAGTTGATCATGAAATCCAAGAAAATAAGAAAAAGCAATGCACAATTCGATATGAATGGAGAAAACTTTACACAGATTATTTAGAAAACTTAAAGGAGTCTATTCCAGCCAAATATGACGCTATCAGGCAAGAACGCGTCCTTCAAAAATATAACAAGGCTGCAGAAGCTTTACTCAATGCTTCAAACTCGTCACCAGTGAAATCTCGCATGGATTTACAAAAAACGCAGTTAAAAATGCAAAAATTAGCCTGGCAGAGGGATTGGGAATTGTCCCACCTTGGACCCTTAAAAAAAGAACAGCTTCTCACAATCATCAACGGTGTGTTTTAACTGGAGTCCTTTACTAAATAATGTGATCGGGCATTGAAAGGCCGGTCCAAATTACATCCAAATTTGTAGTAAATAAAAAAAGTTATTGGAGTTCATATGCCTATCATATCTTTAGACCACATAAAAAAGCTTCCCCAGTCCGATGAGATCACAGCCGCCCTGCGCATTTCAGGACCTAATTGCCCGAAGGGCCTCTATGCGATTAAAGGACCATTAAATGGCTTTTTAGAAAACAAAAAGCAGCTTGAAATCTTGCTGCAACCTCAACTACAAATCACGGCTAAATTGTTGCATATGCTGCAAAAAGGTCGACAAAGTCAGTGTCCCACTCCTGGCGAGCGGAGATTGATTGCTCCATTGGAAATTAAAAATGCTATTTCACATGCTGAAGCTCTTCACAAAATTTCCAATGCGACCGTAAAGATCCTGACCGATAAAGTTCAATTTTCTAATTCAGCATGTACACTTACTCTCGACTACCATTGTGCGCTTGGTCTCGACTCCAAAGCGGACTTTGAGCGTCAAGGGATTTTATCCATTGTGGTAAACAAAAAAGCAAGCAAGTTCAAAGTTGCCTTCCCTCGAACATTTGACCCCAAACTCATGGGCACGTTAGTAAATATGGTTGGTCGTCTACAAGTGAATGAGCGCGAACTACTGATCCAAAAGGTCGCCCACAAATGTGGATTAAGAGGTAAAGATCCCATGCGAGGCGGTCACTTTCCCCCTATGGAGATTGACCGTGCTATCTTGGAAACAGCCGCCGCGTCTTCTGTTGAAGATCTCAATCAAGAAGCTGGTCTCATGCTTGCAACGCAAGATAAAGAAAAGCTGACAGCTAAAATAAAATCTCACGTCAAACGGATAGCTACGCTTGAAAGCGAGTTAACGCAATCCCAAGAAAAGCTAAAAACAACCATTAAATTACACATTAGTCAGCTAGAAAACCTTCCTACAGAGTTAACGCAATACAAAGCTTCGTCCAAGCCCTACAGCGCGAATGAAATCTATGAACTACAAACGAAAATTTACAGTCAAATTTCTGACTTAACATATACTAAAGCACAACTCGTTCAAGACCAAGCCGCTTTAGAGGATATAACCAGTAAATTTAAACTGTAACCATTGAAGCCCGGCTTGGGGTCAAGCCTGCGATTTGCGATTTGAGAGCACGTGAAGATTAGAATTATTTATCATCTCAAATCACAAATCACAGGCTCGACCCCAATCCTTGAAAGCGCCCTACTCTCTGTTAGAGGCGGCTACTTGCTCTACGATCCATGGGTATAGCTTACGTAGCCCCTCCTCCAATGTCATAGAAGGCTGCCAGCCTAACACTTGCAGCATCAATGCATTGTCAGAGTTTCTCCCGCGCACCCCTTCTGGACCCGGCACATTTTCGATAGAGATCTCTTTGCCGGCAATTTTAGCAATGAGGAGAACGAGATCGTTGATAGAGATCATCTCTTCAGAGCCAAGATTCATGATGGGTAACGGTCCAGGAGCCGACATCATGCGTCTGATCCCTTCCACACATTCATCGATATAAAGGAAGGAGCGTGTTTGATCCCCTTTACCCCAGATCTTAACGACATCGCCATTTTGCGCTTCTGCCACTTTACGACTTAAAGCAGCGGGTGCTTTTTCCCGTCCACCGGTCCAGGTCCCCAGAGGGCCAAAGACATTATGAAAGCGAGCAATGCGCACATCCATGCCATAATCGCGTCGATATGCTTCGTAGATCCTTTCACTAAAGAGTTTCTCCCATCCATATTCGGTATCAGGATCTGCAGGATAGGCAGAGTCTTCTGTGCATTTTGGATTATTAGGATCGAGTTGATTGCGTTCGGGATAAATGCATGCCGAAGAGGAATAAAAGACTTTGCGCACCTTTGTCAGACGGCAAGCGTCCAATACAAGTAAATTGATCAAAGCCGAGTTATGCATAATTTGAGCATCGTGCATGGAGATATAGCCCATCCCACCCATATCTGCAGCTAGCTGGCATACCTCGTCAAAGCCCCCTGGTATATCCACGGCTTTGTTCACATCATCAACATAACGCAAATCGGCGATAAAGAATTCATCGGCGTTGATTGGACCAAACTCTGGGTTCTTAATGTCGACCCCTCGCACCCAATACCCTTCAGCTTTATATCGATTGACGAGGTGATATCCAATGAAGCCGCCGGCCCCACAGATGAGGGCTGTTTTTTGTCCGGACGCAGGCACTTCTGCAGCAGTCGCAGGCTGCCCCCAGAATGCTATGCTAAGCAGCAAAAAGAGCAATATATTCTTTTTTAATCTCTCTCTCATTACATCCACTCCTTCAAAGTATTGCGTAATATTCTTTGATATTTCTGTATCTGTAGAACCCTTGGGTTTTTCAAAAGTCGTTTTTACAACCTTGTGTGTGGATAATCCATAAGACATGACTAATTTTCAACTGAAAGTTGAAGAATAAGATAATTTCATACAAACTGGAACTGCAGTGTTTTTCATATAACAAACAGACAGGAAAAACCATGCTGAACTCATTACCTCCATTTAATCCTGAAACGACACCCCACTTGCAAGCCATTCAGGGTTATCTATCCGACCCACCATCCCACCCCGTAACTGTTGCCACAGTAGTCAGTGATACGTTTAATACTATTTGGGGATTGCCACCACTCCCCCCTTCACAATCCACCTCCCAAACAGGCATGCTAAATGTAAACAACCTAGCAGCTAAGCTTGCCGCCTGCATTGATAACCTCCCGAATAAACTAGAACACTCTACAGAGCAACGAAACCTCCTCGAAAAATTTAAAAAACAAAGTATTATCAACAGAATCTGTCAATTGGCACAAAAAAAACTGGAGGCACTCAATAAAGGTAGAAAACCGCCAGAAGTTTTTTTTCACCATAAAAAAAGTTACCTCCTATCCCCTCTAAAGTTGCATCTCTTTGTCGATCGTACCTCACAGCAGGTGCGCTTTTACGTAAAGCTCAAACCGACACCCTCTGAGATCAAAAAAAATGGATCTTTCAAAGAATTCTCTAAGGCACTTAACATCGTATTCAGTCCTGATACCGAACCCGAAGTCAAATGGGTAGCCCGCTTAAGCTGTAGAAAACATATCAGTAAAGCCGCAGAAGAAAGGAATAAACTAAAATTATTTAAAACAGCTTCACATGTTTGTCGCTTGCTTGACGCTACGCGCTATTTCAGCAAAAATAAGAGTACAGGCAAAAAAACCATTGAAAAAATTGTGATGTATCAAGATCTCTATGATAATGATCTCTTTAACTTCCTTCGGCATAGGAGAGTGGATAAAAAGGATGTGCCAGATATGTTTGAAGATCTCTTGCATGGCTTACAAGAGGTACATAACGCGCGATTACTGCACAACGACCTAAAACCAGCCAATATTTTTATTAATACGCTTCCCTCGCTGTATCACACCACAAAAAAATATCACTTGTATCTTGGAGACTTGGGTCTAGCAGATTATTATCAGCCTACTTTATCAAGAAAAGTCGATAATGGTACCTATATCACCTGCTCTCCAGAGCGTCTTATAGAGACTAAGATGTTGAATTCGCAAACTTTATTGCAGCCAACATGTGTAGGATTTGGTCCAGAAGTCGATATTTGGTCTTTAGGATGTATCTTTCATCAGCTGTATTCGGGTCAATATGTACCGTGGTACTATCTTTTGCTAAAGATGACTATGAGTCTCACTAATATAAATACAATTCGGAATATCATGGCTGCGCATGCCAGCAAAACCGCAACCACCCAGCCTGAGGGTAGAGAGCTTGTAAGTCAAAAATTGGCCGATAAAGCACAAAACTTAATTCAATTAATAAACGCATTGGATCCAAAACTACTATGCATCCTTTTTCAAAATAAATCGGCAACAAACGCTTTTTGTTCTCTCTATGATGATTTTTCTAAAGAAATTGCCTCTGCAAAGCCTCTAATATCGGCTTCCCCCTGTTTTGCACAAGCTGTCATCGATCACTTACAACAAATCCTCCAAGCATTACAACAAAAGCTTGCTGCAACCTTTATGGAATTAGCAAGAACACCACAATCGGGGATTGAAGGGGTTTCCCTCAATGATACAGACTCACATCTGCGGGCTATCATACACAAAATGCTACGCTTCCAACCAAACCAAAGGGCAACCATCCAAGAATGCCAAAGTATGCTAGAACTATACAGACAGAGCAGTATAGACCAAAGCAGACGCCTTTCCCCACAACTATCGGACCATTTGCAAACACAAAATTTCCCTGATACACCTCAAGAACATGCAGACGAGCCACCAAGAAAAAAACAAAGAGTTGGAGAGCAGCACCTTTTTTGAACGCGAAGAGCGCGAAGCCAGCGAAGATAACGCGAAGAAAATTTTTATTTATTGAATTCCTTTGACAAAACTTCGCGTTGTCTTCGCTGGCTTCGCGCTCTTCGCGTTCAAATAAGGGAAAACTCTGATTTGAAATGAGCTTTTTCTATCCTTTACGTCTATGAAAGGCAGCAACAAGATGAATCTCATCGCGCATACATAGTGCAGTGTTTGATGATAACATCTAGGAAAGATGGCCCATATTTAAGCCACTTGCTAGGTCCCACGCCATTGACTTGTAACATCTCCTCTTCGGTGCGTGGGTATGCCGTGGCCATTTCAATCAAGGAGCGATCGCCAAAAATGACAAAAGCTGGCACTTGCATCTCTTGAGCCCACTTAAGGCGCAGGGCTGCGAGCTCGTTGAATAAAACTTTGTCATAAGCAGTATTTTGAGGGTCATGTTTGCGCGTTAGCTGTCTGGTCTTCTTGCGTAGCATCACCTTTACAGCTCCATTAGTCACATCACGCGAAGAATCTGTCCACTGCAATACGGGGTACTCCCCTTTCGACCGCTTCAGATACCCTAAATCAATGAGCGCATCGATATAATAGTGCAAATCGCCCTCTGAATACTCTTTCATCAGACCATAAGTAGGTAATTTGTCATGCCCTCTTTCAAAGATCGTTTTACTGCGCGAGCCACGCAACACATCGATCACATATTTAGCCCCAAAACGATGTTGCAATCTGAATACGCAGGATAGAATTTTTTGTGCTGCGATGAGTTCATCCACAACTTCGGTGTTATCAAGACAATTATCGCAACTGCTGCAATTTGATGAGGGGTAATCCTCAGAGAAATAATGCAGGAGGGTTTTGCGCCGACAGGTCAGAGCGCGACAAAGAGCGTACATTTTTTCTGTTTTGGCCTTAGTGAGGCGGCGCAAAGCTTCATCCTCAACCTGCTCCAAGAAATAATTATAGATCATCAGATCTTGTCCAGAATATAGCAACAAGCACTCTGCTGGTAAACCATCTCTTCCTGCGCGCCCCACCTCTTGATAATATTGCTCGATAGAACGGGGCATATCGACATGCACGATATAGCGTATATCGGGTTTATGTATCCCCATGCCAAAGGCAACAGTGGCTACCATCAAATTTAGTTTTCCATATACGAAGTCGTGTTGGGCGGTGGCTCGATCGCCATCCGACATGCCAGCGTGATATTTGCCTACGCTAAACCCCTGCTTTTTCAAATTCGAAAATGTTTCATCCACCGTCTTGCGCGTGGAAGCGTAGATAATCCCCGATTCGTTAGGATGTTTTTTGATAAAGTCGTGCAGTTGCGCTTCGGTATCTGCTTTGGCATTGATGAGGAAGGTTAAATTGGGTCTATCAAAACTCGCCCTTACGGTAAAAGGAGTTCTCATGGCTAGCTGGGTGGCGATATCGTGCTCCACATCTTTAGTGGCTGTAGCTGTTAATGCCACCATAGAGCTTTTAGGAAACGTCGTCTTTAAGACTGACAGCTGACGATATTCCGGACGAAAGGAATGTCCCCACTGGGAGATACAGTGCGCTTCATCAATGGCAAAGAACGAAACAGACACTTTTTGCAAGCTTTGGATGAAGGTGGCATCGGAAAAGCGTTCGGGAGCTACATAGATGAGCTTATAGTCGGCTAGATTATCTAGAAGCGAACGAGAATCTTGATAATGTAAACTGCTATTGAGAAAAGCGGCTGGGATGCCGTTTTTGTTTAGGCTAACCACTTGATCTTGCATGAGGGATATCAAAGGAGAAACAACTACGGCAATGCCTGGCATTAACATGGCAGGCAGCTGGTAGCAAATCGATTTGCCAGCGCCTGTGGGCAGGATAGCTAAAACATCTTTACCTTCTAAGATCGACGTCACAATCTCTTTCTGATGCTGCCGGAATTCATTATAACCAAAATAAGCTTTGAGAGGCTCTTCTAATGGCGTTGTGGAACAAAATGAGTGTGACATAAATTTGGCATGCAATAGGCAAAAGGTTTCGATAGAGGCATTGTATCACAAGGAAACCATTTTGCCAGTAGGAAAATTGGCAAAAAAAAATAGCTTAAGCGAAGCGCAAGGTATTGTAGCTTAGGCTTTAGCCTGAGTTTGTTTTGGCACGGCTTCAGCCTGCCACGCGCAGCGAGCGGCAGCGATGCATGACGCGCTCGGTGTCGTGATCTCACGACTGTCGGATAAAAGTACCTACCGCTTAAGCCTCTGGCAATTGGGCAACGTTCGTGAGGCCGCGAGACCGAGCGCGTCATGCATCGCTGCCGCTCGCTGCGCGTGGCAGGCTGAAGCGCTGCCAAAACGAACTCAGGCTAAAGCCTAAGCTACAATGCCTTGCGCTTCGCTTAGGCTCTTCTTTGTATCCTTCGATGTTTGTGGTAATAATTTGAAGTCAACTTAAGCTGGCTGGGGCTGCGCAATCACGGGCTTATATTTTGGGGGGAATTTATCGATAAGCATCCTTGTCAAGCCAACAGAATCGGCAAAGGCGCTTAATGAAATCAAAAAGGCTGTAAGAGGCAGTGTAGCAAAGTCAATCGCCATCCAGGTAAGTGCTAGCGCCACAACCGTTGCCTTGGCAGCTGCGCTCAAGAAGCCTAAGACCGCCTTTTTTAAATTGAGAACTACCGTGAATTTATCGAATCTCCACTTTTCTAGTTTTTTATCGACATTTTTTGAAGCTAAGTCCGTGGCGAGGCCTGTGAAATCTTTGGTTTCAATTTTCTTAAGACGCTCTTCCCAAAGTGGCAGCTTAGACATTTTTGCTGCGATCTTTTCGGCCGTACTCTGATATTGCTGCCGCAATGCTCCACGCTTTTTCTCAGATAACTTCAATAATTTCGGATCTGTATCCAGTTGGTGTAGTTTTTCAGCATTGAGAGTTGCCATTTTCTTAGTGTTATCGATATTGGCGGAATATTTTTGACTCAGTTTGGCAATCGTTTTTTGATCGCCCTGACGCACCAAATCCACCGTTTGGGAATGGCTTTGCCATTTAGCGATCTTCTTATTTACCAAAGATTTAGCTTTAGTGCAGTTAACTATCGTTCTAATATTATCCCAGGCGCTAAAGATGTTGTAGAAGACATACAACCCATCCGTGACAAGCCTAAATGTATGTAGCTTTCCAACTGAATGCTTCGCCTCGAAAGCTAGTTCGGTAAATTTCCATTTCTGGGCTGCATAAAACAACTTAAGTGTACTGTGTGACAAGATACTCACGCGTGCCGCACGACGTTGCCATGAATTTGCTGGATCGGTTAGAAAATATTTTCCATTTTTGGGGCGAAACGTGAGTTGCAGCAAGCGAAAGAAACTGAGCGTTTCCACCAGCATGATCGATTCTTTAAGGTGAGCTGATACCACTGGACCCGGAACGGTCCCCTTTCCCAATAGTTCTGACAAATCAATCGTCTTAGCGACGACTTTCATGGCTTTTTCAAGAGGTTCGACTTCCGATACAATAAAAGCTGAGGCATCTACGGCGTAACCGCCTACATTGGCACACACTTGATGTGTTTTGGCAAGTGAAGCACTCACTGTTTTGCTCATAGAACCATCCTCTCTCTTTGACTGTGAATGGAGCAGTATGCCATATTATTGAAATAACTTCAACAACAAGATATAATTTTTATTAAACAAAACCAAACCTGAAAACAATAGCAAATAAAAAAAACACAACTAACTTATTGCAAGTACACATTGTGTCTCATCACAAATTAGAATACCGCACTTTTGAACGCGAAGATCGCGAAGTAAGCAAAGGCAACGCGAAGATTTTTCTGTTGTAAAAAATCTATTTACACTACAAGTGGTGGCCTGTTTATTAAATGCAACAGAATTTTGTGGGACTGCACGTCGATAACCAACTTTTTGATTAATTTCAAAGAGAGAATGGTTAAAGAGGGTATCAGAAAATTCTTAAGCAAGCGCTTCAATAAATAAGAACTTTCTTCGCGTTATCTTCGTTTGCTTCGCGACCTTCGCGCTCAAAATCAGACACGGTAGTAACAACTGTTCTCGGCTTAAATTTTTAAAGTGTGAATTACTGGCCTGTCTACAGAATTGCAGACAGGCCTGAATGAACTAGCGAACTACGCTTCAACGTACTAGGCTTTTGCCAATTGCATTGGCGCTGCTGGCTTAGGCATCACTTCGTACTTTTTGAATTCTCTGTAAAGGATCTTTCCTAGCCCCATCGAATCGGAGAATGTACCCAAAGCTAGCACAGTCAACAGACATGGGAACGTCCACCAGTTAACAGCTGTAAAGAACAGAGCTAAGGCGATCACCGCAACTTTACCAATAGAACTAAAGAAGCCCATGATATTTTTGTTGAGATCGATTTTGGTATTCGCCTTAATCACTTTCCACTTCTTAACTTTATAATCGATGTCTTTAGCAGCCAAATCTTCAGCTAAGCCTTTGAAATCGCGAGCAGCAATTTTAGCTATGCGCTCTTGCAGTAGTGGAATCTTACCTGATAGCTTGTCAAGTTTAGTTGCCACTTGTTGGGCTTTGGCGGTGCATTCTTTACGCATCGACTTAAGCTTTGCATCACTCACCTTGAGTGAACTTGGATCTGTATCGAGCTTTTCAAGGATGTCGGCATACAATCTAGCATCTTTCTTTAGCTCTTCCACTTTGCTCAACTTACCAGTGTATCTAGCTTCAAGTTTAGCAATCTGTGCTGGATCACCAATGCGTGTCAGAGCGATTTCCGTTGGGCGATGCTCCCACTTAGCAATCTGCTTGTTAGCCAAGGAGATTGTCTTAGCACCTTTATTGATGCCTAAAGTCGCATCCCATGTATTGAAGATACTTGCAATGCCATAAAGTCCATCATAAACCAATTTGAAAACCGGCAGTTGACCAACATAATATTTGCCGATCTTTCCCAGGCTCATCAAATTATATTTACAAGCTCCGTTCACCATTTTTAAGGCTGTATGGGCGAGTAAGAACACACGGCCGATACGGTTTTGAATGGTATACTTGAGATTTTTAAGATAATACACGCCGTTTTTATCTGGGCAGAATAACATTCGAGCAATCCCAATGAAGCGGATCGATTCCAAGAAGAGAATGGTGTCTCTTAATTGCGAAGAGATGGCCTCGCCAGTTTCAGAAGGTGTTTTAGCCAAAAGATTGCCGATATCTATGGAACGGTAGGTGATTTTAACAACTTTTTCCAGTGCATCTACGTGCGTGACGGAGTGGCCCGCTGCATTTAACCCCACTTGGCAATTCGCCACAACATTTTTTAAGGGCGTTACTTGAGGTAACGCATTCCCTGCCACATCTAGTCCTGGTTGGCTATTTATAACAACGTTATTCGAAACTTTCATTTTAACCTATTCTATTAATAAAGTTTGGCGCATAGGAGTCTTAATATTACGTTACTTCTCAATCACTTACTTCACGTGTTGTTTAATTTCTTTTTCATGAAAATGATTATACACAAAACGTGTTACAGCCAATGAAAGGCAAACCGTACCGAGGATACCTAATCCAATAATGTTAGTGACACCAACAGCAGTCATCACATTCAATCCCACTTCCGAAACACTTGAAGCTAACTCAATTCCGGCAAATTTCTTTTGCACGGCAGTGCCTGGCTGAATCAATCTTCTTATCGCGTCAGCGGCAAAGAAAGCATACGTTAGCCCTAAAAAGCGTTCTGCAATATACCCTAAAGACAGCTTATTAAACACCCCGAACACATGTACATTGCCGATTGATTCTGCAATGCGTTGCAAACGAGGCATATCGCGCAATCCAGGAACACTAGCGATCAGCTTAGGCACAAAACTGAAAACACGTACATTACCGAGTGAATTAAAGAAGGTCCCTATCGATTTGCATCCGAAATCGATCAACGCTGCACAGGTGCCAAAGATATTGGTTATCAGAAGAGAAATCCTAGCCGCGATGGTTTGTTTGCTATCACCTTTGTATTTGCGGGTGATGAAATAATCGGCATCACATGCGAGTTGCAGCACATCAATGGTATCGCGCGCAGCTCTTAAACCCGGCTTCAATTTTTTAAATTGATCTGGAGCATCTTTGAGATGTTCGACTAATGGCAGGCAATGCAGTTCCATTTTTTTGCAAATGCTGCTGATAATCACAGGATCTTCAACATGGGCGCCAACTACATCCAGTCCTTTAGTAAAGACCTCACCAGTCTTTGCAAAAAATGCCTGGCCGCCGGTTTGCACAGAAGAAATCGCTCTACCTGACAAAGCACCTACCTGCGTTGTCATGCGCTTCCATGCATTCACCTCATCTTTTACCAAAGTAACGTCATTTGGATTTTGGATTATTGCCGAAGTGTTAATTGAAGATGCTGCCATTTCCATTTTCATATCTCTTGTTAGAACTTGAATTAAAATGTTAAGTTTTTATGAAGAAGAATACAACGATTCAACAACAAAAATCAAGTAAAATAATTTTAACAACGTTTTAAGACGACACCGAAAAAGCCATCCATCCCTCCATAAATAGGTAAAGACTCAAAAGCGTTGCCACATACTTCTAAATGATAAGTTTTAATAAAATGATCTAATTGACTTTGATTTTCTTCTTTTAGCACACTGCAAGTGGCGTAAACGATATGCCCATGCGGTTTTAAATAACTGAGGGCGCGCTCAAAAATCATGCGTTGCTGTCCGATTAAACGCTCTAGCATCGCATCATCGTACTTCCATTTCATATCGGGATTGCGGCGCATGGTGCCTGTGCCTGAACAAGGAGC
>JABDFJ010000008.1:57169-58005 GCA_013286645.1 Chlamydiota bacterium
GGACTTAGCGCAAACATTTATAAATAAGATGCTTATATGACTTATGGGTAATAGGATGCGCACACGGGCACGAAAGCTACACTCTCCCTGAACATGCACTCACGCGGGTACGAAATTTTTGATACTAAAAACAACTAGAATTAATGTGTGCAGTTCAATATAATCCTTGCACAACCTATTAATTATTATTGAGATTAATTACATGCAACGTCCTTTTCGGCAACATCATATATTAACGATTTTAAATGAATATGAACAACAAAATGCCCCTCTCGATTTCATATCGGGATTGCGGCGCATGGTGCCTGTGCCTGAACAAGGAGCGTCGACTAACACCCAATCCATATTTTTTTTAAGTTTTTTTAATTTGGCTTCGTCTTCATATACGATTTGAGCATTTTGGATTCCAGCTCGGCGCAGCCGTTTGCGCGAATCTAGAAGGGCGTGTTTGCGGATATCATGCATGAAAATCTGCCCTTTATTCTGCATATATGGCGCAAAGGCAAGCGTTTTTCCACCAGCACCCGCACAATAATCCATGACAAGCTCGCCGGGCTTAACTTGCATCAGCTGCGCCAGCATTTGACTGCCTTCATCCTGGATCTCAAACATCCCCTGTCTAAATTCAGGCAATTCATAGAAGTTGATCCGTTTTTCAAAAACAATACCGGTAGATGAATGTGGGCAAGGGTGGACGAAAAAGCGCCCTTTCCATTGGCTTAATATTTCGTCACGCGTGGTCTTTAAAATATTAATGCGGATTGTGGTAGGAGCGACGGTATTACTGATTTTACAAATTTGACGGGCTTGTTCTAGGCCGTGACTAAGCACAAGGC